>JBJHAY010000259.1:1453-5207 GCA_050485205.1 Gammaproteobacteria bacterium | reverse complement strand
TCCTGGTACTGAGTGATGTCCGCGCTGACGGAGTTCGGATGCAGGGCAGGATCAAGGTCATCATGCATCATGATGAAAGTCAGTTGGCCCCTTGGAGATGCCGGGGATGAACTGATGGTTTCGGCAAGGCGGACGGGTTCGAAAGTGAGAGCGTTCAGGTCTGGCGTGGCACCGGCCCTGTCAGTCAAAAAAAAGCCGGAAGCAGCTCCGACAAGGAGCATGGAGGGAAGCGTCAAGCGCTTGAACGCATCATGCCTGATCAAAGAGGCGCACATCCACTTGCACCTCCGGTATTGATTCTCATAGCGATGTCCAGGGGTCAGGACTGCATGGTCAATTTTGCGCGGACTGGTGCCTGAAAAGGCCGGCAAGGTGCAGTCAGCGCGGAGTCAGATTATAAGGCATTCCGTTTCAGTGCAACAGCCTGTCGATTTTGGTGCATCGCCAGGTTGGCATCACCCCAGGGAGGGGTAGCTATAGTAGTAACGCAGGTGGTAGACATGTTTGTCATCGGCCTGCCCATCATGAACCGGAGGGCGGAAATTGGCGCGGCGCAAATGGCGAATCAGTCTGCTTTCAACTACATCAGAAGTCTCATTGGATTTGCCAAGAACCTTGAGACTATCAACCGTCCCATAACGATTGATAATGACGGAAACGTCAAAGTAACCTTGGTAATCGAGCGCAAATTTCTCATCGAGGCCAATAGCATCTCGTGAATAGGGGTGTTCGGCAAAAACAGGAATCAACACCGGCACGTCAGCCGAAAACAGTTGGTCTATGCTTTCGACGCCGATGCCTGCTTCCTGCAACAAAGTGATGGCTTGCTGATATTCAGAAAAGGCAGCGCTCCTTTTTTTGAATGCAAGATGCCAATCCCCTATGTCGATCATGGCATCGGCAATTTTATCGATCTGTGGCGTTTCCATGCTTTGCAGATAAATCAGTCTTCTTTCCAGCGCCTCCAGGCCTTGCTTGTAACCCATGTTGTTCATGCTCATGGTGGGCGGCGCCAATGCGGCTGGGCCTGCTGTGACGGGAGTGCTGCCGACATAGGCATAGCTGCCATATTGCTGTGAATTGTTGTTGGCAAACATGAAGTTGCTGGAGGCAAGCTTGTGCTCTAAATCCAACAGTCTAGGATCGCTGGGAGACACCGTGTTGAGCAGTAATTGAATGGCCATTTGGTAGAGATATTGAACATTCAGTAAGCGGTTTAGCCTGCTGGCTTCCGCTGCCAGCGCGCCACTAGAAGTTCCGCCGGCATTGTAAAGGTCCAGTCGGTTCTTGTAGGCGAACATCTGCCACCTGGCCATGCTTTCAATGGCGGGCAGGATTTCCATGTCATTGAGGCTGTAGCTTTTTTGATAGAGCTGGAACAAATACTGTTGCAGGGTGTCGACGGTGCCAAAATCGCCATCTTGCAGCAAGGTCTCGATCAGTTGTTCCAGTACTGGTGCCTGGTCCAGGCTGTAAAGGCCGAAGTTCACCCTGGTAATGTGCCAGGCGCGATTCAGTATTTCTATGGCGGTGGCGAAGTCTCCGGCCTGTCGGTACAGACTGCCCAGGGAGATCAATTCCTGGGTGAGTCTTTCCTCATAGACGCCGCCTTCTTCCTCAAGCATCTGGATGGCGGCCTCATACTGATTGATGCTGCCTTCGAGTTGCAGCAGCCGCGCTTCGATATCCCGCGCCAGCCGTTCGTCAACGTCATCCATGGGAAATTCCGCGTCGGTGATGTCAATATCCACTTCCGCAGCGTCACTGAGAGCCAGTGCCGAAAAATCCTCGGTGGAGGCCAATAAGGTGGGCTGAGTATCCGCCAGTCGGTCCTGCTGGATCAACGACAAGGAATCAATGTCCTCGTCCTCCGCGGACAGCATGTTGTTGGCTTCGAGGAGAGTTTCTTGAGCAAGGCTTGCACTGCCGATCAGGTCGGCCGTGTCGTAGAGGTCGGCAGTACCGGTGAAAGGCATGACATCGGGGGAGGCGGGGACGCTTGGTGGAAGCTGGGGTTGTGGTGGAGTTCTGGGAGATGGTAGCAGGATTTCATTGCCGTCTTCATCCACCGCCAGCGACATGGGCACAGCTTCAAAAATCAGGCCGGCGAGTTGTCTGTTGGTTTGAGCAAGACCAGTGGTGGCACCGCAGGTCATCACAAGGCACAGGCATGCGGCCGTGGCCGGGCGGATGACGTCTCCAGTCCAGGACCGGAACGACCTCGCTACCGAAGGCTGGTGCAATATCCCGGCAAGGCGCATGTTGTTCTCCCCCAACATTCTCCACATCAATGTTCAATAAAAGTAGTAATACCTGAAACTCAGTTCTTCGGTATCCGCTGGTTTTCCCGCCACCAGATGTGGGCGGAACTTGCCGCTGCGCAGATTGCGCAGCAGGCGTTGCCGTAGTTGGTTGCCAACTTCATCAGTAGTGTCCTCGATCCTGCTGCGGCGCACATTGCCATAGCGGTCCACAGTCAGATTGACGTCGATATACCCCAGGTAGTCGATATCGGTGTCATCACTGATGCCCACGCTGGCGCGGGTATAGGGGTGGTCCGCAAAGGCGGGGATTTGCAGGATCGGTGTCGGCGAGAGGAAGCGGTCGGCTTCCTCGGCGGCAACGCCGGCATCAATCAGGGTGCCGTAGGCTTCCTCGTAAAGGGAGTAGGCGCGCTGATTGCGGCCGAAAGCAAGATGCCAGTCGGCCAGGTCCAGCAGGGCGCCGGCCACATCCTGCGCGCTGAAATCAGCACTGCGCTTGGCGGTATCCACCACTTCCTCCAGCAATTTACGTCCATTGGTGTAGGAGCGGGTCACTACCTGATTGAAAGAAGGTGATTGATTGGTGCGGGTCATCAGCATGGTATTGCGGGAGAGCGCATCCTCCTGCTCGTCCATTTGCCGTTTGATGACATAGGAGACGCCGGCAAGACGGCGCCGGGCTTCCATCAGCTCACGTTCGGAGCCCTTGCTGTCTTTCAGCGACTCCTCCATTTCCGAGTAAATCTGCTCCGCCAGGCGCAGGCGCTGATCCACCATTTGCTGTGGGTGAACGGCCATGGCCATGGTGGACTGCATGTCATTCATGCCCATGCGGTTGTTCATCAGCATCTGATTGCGGGGTACGTAGTAGACCTGACCCGTGGTGTGGTTGCGCACCGGTACCAGTTCGTCGCCAAAAGGCCCAGCATTGGTATTGAATGAAAAAGTGGCACCTGGCTCAGTTGAGCGGCGCACGTGGGAGCGGATATTCCAGTCGGCCCAGTCCCGTTGCGCCGCCAACAGTCTGGGGTCGCCGGGGGGGAAGTTTTTCTGATGCAGGTAGTAGAGATATTCCTGGTGATTGTCGACCTGATCGATGTCGCCCAGGGCGGCGTAGCTTTCCAGCATTCTCCCCACCAGGCGCTCCTGGTCCATGGTGAAGAGGCCGTCATTGACCCTGATGATGTGCATGGCCTTGTCGAAAGTGGCAAGAGCGGTCTCGTGCTCGCCGTTGCGCTGGTAGATGATGCCGAGGGACTCAAGGTCCTGGGCCAGGGCAGGAGAATAAGGGCCTTCCTCCAGTTCCAGTTCCTTCAGCTCTTCCAGATAGCGGTTGATGCTGCGGACTTCCTGCAGGGCCTGTGCTCCCATGTCTTGCTCGAATTCCGAGGCCTCGGTGTCGGCAAGCCCCCTGGCAATGGCGGGCGGTCCGCCCAGGGGCTGACCGTCAACCAGTGGCACGGGTTCAAACAGCAGGGAAGAAAAGCGGC
>JBJHAY010000259.1:0-1443 GCA_050485205.1 Gammaproteobacteria bacterium | reverse complement strand
AAGCGGCTCTGGGCATTGGCCGCAAGCGGCTGCGCGGCCAGAACAATGGGCGTGGCCACGATTACAAGAAACTTGCAAAGCACGTTCAGTCCGCGGTCTTTCACGATGCATCACCTTTGGATGACAGAAACCCTGGCGGGCTGCCTTGGGTTCCCATGTCGTTGGTAACGACCATGGGTGGTTTCCGTGTACCAGCTTAGACCCTGTTCATGGTGAGGGTTCCCAAGGCGGGTAACCTGCAAGGGTTAGAGTGACTTCAGGGCTAGCTTAGCAATCAGACGACTTCCAAGTCACCAAATATTGCCAAAGGGTGCCAAAAATTCGCGCATGGCAGCCCCTGGCGCCACAGAGCGGTCGTTTGTGTTCACTTTGATATGGACCGGCAGGCATCAAAAAAACGTCCCTGAAAGCCTCCTGGACCGTCCGGTGCGGTCTCGCGCGGGATGCCATGAAAGCTGTGTCAGAAATTGCGGGATAGTTTTACCGGACTGAGTGTCTAACTTATTGAGTTGAGGTGATTTTTTAAGCAATTTCGGTTAGGCTTGCAAGCCAGTGGACGAGGCTTGAAAAACACCTTGCAATAAATGTGAATCTATTGTGAAACAGCCTGAGCTTCAGTTAATTCCGTTAAGCTTAGCCACTATACTCAAAGCACGCTGGAAGTAACTCAAACACATGGATTGATCGAGCGCAACTAAATGACAAATGCGCTGATCAGGGGTAAGGATGTCACTTGACTCCCCCCCTTCGAAGCTTAGAATGTCAAGCCGTTTTCCCCGCTAAAACAAGGGGTAAATGGATAACTGGTCAATCTATGAGGAGATGTTCATGTCACTGACCCGGCAAATTTTACTCTACATGACGGGAGCCCTTGTGCTGGGCGCCTGCTCATCGCCGCCGTCGACCAGCGGAAATCCTCAGGCTGCCAATACCAATGCTCAGCAGGCGCTGTCGGCCAGTAATACTGCCGTGGCCGCCAACAGCGAGTTGGGCGGGCTGATCGATGAATACTGCACCAAGTGTCACAATTTTGAAGACTATGCCGGTGGCATCGATCTTATCGGCGTTACCCCCGACAATATTCACTTGGAGCCGCCGGAAATCAGCGAGTCCGTGATTCGCCGTGTGCGTGCCGGCATGATGCCGCCAGCCGGTGAGCCGCGTCCCGACGTGCAGACCATGCAGGCCCTGGCCACCATGCTTGAGCGGCAGATAGACACTAACGCCGAGATCAAGCCTGGGCGCTCCGGCATGCACCGCATGAACCGCACCGAATACCAGAATGCCATTCGTGATCTGCTGGCTCTGGAGATCAATGCCGCCGACTTCCTGCCGGCCGACGACTCCAGCCGTGGCTTCGACAACCAGGCTGGCACCCTGACCCTTTCTCCGGCCCTGCTGGAATCCTATCTGTCCACTGCCGCCAAGGTGAGCCAGCTGGCC
>JBJHAY010000258.1:0-5220 GCA_050485205.1 Gammaproteobacteria bacterium | reverse complement strand
CCATTGCTCAACACCAAGGCTTGCTCGAAGCACTTGATGGGGTGGTGCTGGCGGCGTGGGGTGATCCAGGCCAGGTCTTCCTCGCTGGTATCCACTGGCGCCGGGCTGGGCGGCACGCGCCAGCCATCCACGGCATTGGCCCGCAGGTTGGCGCCACCACCGGTGAGATCAGCCAGACTCTGGCCATCTTCGGGCACGAAGGCGTCCAGGTAGATCAACTGCCGCAGACGCTGCCGGGCCCGGTCCGCCACCCCGGTGGCCACCATGCCACCGTAGCTGTGGCCGATCAGAATCACGTCCCGTAGATCCTCGTATTCCAACACATTGACCACGTCGGTGATCTGCGTGTCCAGGTCGACGTCGGGATGGGCCAGGTGGATTCTCTCACCCAGGCCGGTATAGGAAGGGGTATAAAGCCGGTGACCCAGGGCCTGCATCATGGGGTGGATTTTCTTCCAGGACCAACCGGAAGACCAGGCGCCATGGGCCACCACGAAGGTCAGCGATTCCGCGCTGGCCGCCCGTGCCGGCTCATGCCGCGGCAGGGTGGCTGCCGCCAGCCCCATGGAAAGTGCCGTGGCGCCTTGCAGAATGCGACGGCGACTGGTGGTGGAATTTGTTGTTTTTGTCATGATGTTCACCTGATTGTCTCAGCCGGGAAACCGCAATTCCAAGCCAATCCAGCCAGCCTGTCAACACAAATTCCCTGCAGCAGCCCCCCGATGCACGGCATGGCCACTGAACTTGCATAACAGCAAAAAGCCATGGAAGCTGGCTACAACCACTGGTCGCGAGCAGGGCTCGCTCCTACAGAGGTGTGCCAGGCCTAAAGTACAATGTTGCTGGATATTTTACTGATCGGTTTTGCCACGAAACTCGCAAAGATCCTCTATCACACAACTGCCACAACGCGGCTTGCGCGCCAGGCAGGTGTAGCGGCCGTGGAGGATGAGCCAGTGGTGGGCGTCCATGAGGAATTCCGCTGGCACGAATTTCAGCAGCTTTTTTTCCACTTCCAGTACATTCTTGCCAGGGGCGATGCCAGTGCGGTTGGAGACCCGGAAGATGTGGGTGTCCACCGCCATGGTGGGTTGGCGGAAGGCGGTGTTGAGGACCACGTTGGCGGTCTTGCGGCCAACGCCGGGCAAGGCTTCCAGGGCTTCGCGCTGATCTGGGACTTCGGAGCCGTGGCGTTCCACCAGCAGCCGACAGGTCTCCATGACGTTCACTGCCTTGGTGTTGAACAGGCCGATGGTCTTGATATAGGACTTGAGGCCATCCAGCCCCAGTGCCAGGATCTGCTCCGGGGTATTGGCTACCGGGAACAGTCTGGCGGTGGCCTTGTTGACGCCGACGTCAGTGGCCTGGGCAGAGAGAATCACGGCGATCAGCAACTCGAACGGGGAGTTGTATTGCAGTTCAGTGGTGGGTTCGGGATTGTGGGCGCGCAGACGGGTGAAAATTTCCGTGCGTTTGGCTTTGTTCATGTACTGTCTGTTCCAATTCCTGGCGGCCTGGGAATGCCGGCCCAGGCAATATTAGCCGAGGCATGCAGCGCGCGCACTTGGCTCACGCCAATGCCGGCGCGGAGCCCGTGATTACAGAGGCGTGGCGTATTCTAGCAGGATCGCCTCGATCCGGGGCCGCATGGCCGCGCTGTCGTAGGCATCGGCCTCGGTCTGTTCTTCCGCCAGCCCGAACAGCATGGCGAAGAGGGGGCGGCCAGCCACATTCTCCTTGATCTCCAGGCGTGGATTGGCATCGAACAGTTCTTGCCAGAGTTCCCGCACGTCTGCCCAGAACGGGCCGGTGTTTTCCCAGTACTGGTCACCGGCGGTGAAGTCGAAGCCGGTGATGCGCTCGTAGCGGTTCACGCCCAGTTCCTTGGACAAGTAGGGCGCGTCTTCGGCCCGTTGTCCTGGCCCCCGCAGGGCAACCTTGTAATTCTCCTCCTCATGGACCCAGCCATTGGCGACGATGGTGTGGCGGTTGCTGCCTTCCAGTACCTGATAGTCATCGCGCACCGAGCTTTCCCGGCGTGGCAATGGCCGCCAGGTTTCGGCACTGATCCAGGTGGAGAAATTCGGGTAGTGGCGCCAGCGGCCGAGGGATTCATAGCGCGGGGAGTCATCCACCTGGAACACTGACTGGGCCCAGGTGCCCTGGGTTTCGCCGGGACTCAGCTGCCGGGTCTGCCAAACGTCATTGCCCTGGAATTCCAGCAAGGTGGGTTTTTCATAGTGCCAGTCCTGCCGCCAATGCTTTTGCACGATGGGGCCTTCGATCCTGTTGTCCGGCATCTGCACGAACATCACCATGATGTGTTGCAGGCTGATGAAGTCTTCGCGCTCATCCACCACATAGATGTACTCGGTGCCCCAGGATTGATAGGGGCGGTCGGGCTCGAAATCCGGGGTGTAGCCGACGGTTTCCAGAAATTCGAAGCTGGTGCGGTAGGGACCTGCCATGGCGAGGATGGCGCGGCGGTCCTTGGCATGGTCGTCCAATCCTGGTTCCTGCAGGGCAAGCCAGCCGGGGTGGGGTTCAGGGTCCAATGTGAGGGGAGCACCACGGGAGGTGCCGCCACGAGGGGCAGGGCTGCACTGACTTGTCATGTTCCAACTGAAGGTATAGCGGCGGCCCTCGCCTTCGGTGCAGGCGTTCTCGGCTGCTTGTACTTGTTGCGCCAACGCGGATTGGGCACTCAGTGCCAGTGGCAACAGAACGGCAGCGGGAAACAGTGACAGGATACGCTTGGCGGCTGAGTTCATTGGATTCTCCTTGGACTCTCCTTGCGGATCATGGGCGGCAAATAGAAGAAATGATAATTATTTTCATCTTTCACCACAAGTCTGGACGTGCCAACAAACGGATGACAGTTACATCTGTGACTGTAAGTAGTTCTGCAGGCCGATTTTCTCGATCAGGCCCAGTTGCTGTTCGAGCCAGTAGGCATGGTCCTTCTCAGTGTCGTCCAGCAGGCCTTGCAGCATCTGCCGGGTGACATAGTCCTGCTCCTGCTCGCACAGAGCTATGGCATCCTTGAGCATGCCCGCCACCTTGTATTCCACCTTGAGGTCGCTGGTCAGCATGGCGGGCACGTCCTTGCCGATGTCGATGGGGTCGCGGGTGGTCATGTCCGGGGTGCCTTCCAGGAACAGGATGCGTTCGATCAGGGCCGCGGCATGGCCCTTTTCGTCATCGAATTCGTGGTCGATGCGCTCGTAGAGCTTGTTGAGACCCCAGTCCTGGTACATGCGGGAATGAATGAAGTACTGGTCCATGGCGGCCAGTTCGTTGGCCAGCAGGCCATTGAGCGCGGTGATGACGTTGTTGCTGCCTTTCATGGTCAATCTCCTTGTTTCATCTGGGCGGCGAGATAGTTCTCAATGCCGGTCTGACTGATCAGGTGTTGCTGGGTTTCGATCCAGTCCACGTGTTCTTCTTCGTCTTCCAGAATCTCCAGCAGCAGGTCGCGGCTGACGAAGTCCTGGCTGGACTCGCATTCGGCGATGGCCTGCTTGAGCTGGGCGATCTGTTCCACTTCCAATTGCATGTCACAGGCCAGCATTTCCTCGGTGTGCTCGCCGATGCGCAAGGCACCGAGCATTTGCAGGTTGGGCAGTCCTTCCAGGAACAGGATGCGTTCGATCAGGTCGTCGGCCTGTTTCATGTCCTTGATGGATTTCTTGTAATTCTTGTGGTTGAGTCCTTCCAGACCCCAATTGCGGAACATGCGGGCATGAAGAAAGTACTGGTTGATGGAGGTGAGCTCAGTGGTGAGAACCTGGTTGAGCAGGCGTACCACATTGGTCTGGCCTTTCATGACGGGGACTCCCTGTGTCGGTTGAACTGCTGGGCAAAGAGTTTGCCGCATGGGGAGTAATCTAGCGAATCATTTGATAAATGTCAAAAAAATCATTGTTTATCAAGTAGATAGCTATTGATAACGATTCACGTTCAGACTTTTCTTTGCAACTTCTTCCGTGGTTGCTTCTGTCATGCAATTTCGGTGGCTGTAGTGCTGTTGCACGGTTATTTGATGTAGTTGCTATGTGGTTTCATTTTCTGAGGCAGAGTGTGTTGCCATCTGCTTCTCAACATCCCGCTCCTTTGATTTCAGTGTTGCGGTGAAATTTTTAGAATAAGCGTTCCGTGATGTAGGCGCTGATATCCCGAATCTGCTCTGGGCTGAGCGCGGCCTGGAAGCCGGGCATGTCGTTGCGGCCAGTGGTGATGATGGTGATGGCCTGGCGGATATCCTGCAGATTGTTGAGGGGCATGCCGTTGTTGTGGCCGCCCATGCCATCCTCGCCGTGGCAGGGCAGGCAGGCTTGGCGGAACAGGGTTTCCCCGGCGTCGTAATCCGCAGCGCCCTCGGCGAATACCACTTCCACCGCCCCCGCGGCGGGGGAGCCAGAGAGGGTGTCGCCGGGTGTGGTCTGCTCCATGCCGCCGCCCAGTGAAAACAGCCACACGCTGTCACCGCGGTGGGAGCCCGCAAACAGGTTGCCGCCGGAGTAGGCGGCGATGTACTGCCTGCCATCCTTCTCGAAGCTGATGGCTGGCGCGTTCATGCCGGCGCCGGTCTGGAATTCCCACAATTGCAGACCGGTATCGGTGTCGAGCGCGGTGAGGCGGCCGTCATTGCGGCCCACGAACAGCAGGTCGCCGGCAGTGGCGAGAAAGCCGCTGTAGCAGCTTTCCCGCCAACGGTATTGCCACACCAGGGTGTTGGTGCTCATGTCCATGGCGGCGATGATGCCCGCGCCTGGCTTGGAAGCGCCGCCAAAGCCGCCGCCGGTCCAGCTTTCGCCGCTGTGTTCCTCGGGAATCTCGGTGTCTTCCATGCGCAGGGTCATGGCTGATTCCGAGGAACAGATGTACATCACCTGGCGGTTGGGATCATAGGCACTGGGCGGCCAGTTGGCGCCTCCCGCCAGACCCGGCTGCACCATGGCGGGACTGTCCTTGCCGAAGGGAGTGAAGATGCGGCCCTGGTTCACCAGCACCACGCCTTCGGGCGCCACGTCCACGAATTGAGGCATGAAGGCGTCGCCGATGGGGTAGGGCTGGGTCGCGGCGGTGAGTTGCTCTTCCAGTTGCGGCACCGGACGTTCCTCGATGCCGATCAAGGGCTCTCCGGTGATGCGGTCGAGGATGTAGACCCAGCCGGTTTTGCCGGCGGAGGCGATGCCTTTGCGTGCTACCCCGTTGAGG
>JBJHAY010000257.1:0-5268 GCA_050485205.1 Gammaproteobacteria bacterium | reverse complement strand
GGCTGATCTGTGCCAGGTAGTCGAGCGTATTGAGATCAGTTTTCAAATCCACTGTAAACTCTTTATATTCTCACCTGATTCGAGTAGGGTGCGCAGTTTACTCAAAAATGGCGAATTTGACATGAAAGATGCCTTTACCAAAATCATTCAGGACATTGGCGAGGACCTGAGTCGTCCCGGTTTGGCGGAAACCCCGGAGCGTGCCGCCAAGGCCATGAAGTTCCTGACCCAGGGCTATGGCCAGAATGTGGATGACATCATCAACGGCGCCCTGTTTCCCACCACTTCCAGCGAGATGGTGATCGTCAAGAATATCGAGTTGTATTCCCTGTGCGAACACCACATGCTGCCTTTCATCGGCAAGTGTCACGTCGCCTACCTGCCCAAGGACGTGGTGATTGGCCTTTCCAAGGTCGCCCGCATCGTTGACATGTATGCCCGCCGCCTTCAGATTCAGGAGCATCTGACTCAGCAAATCGCGGAAACCCTGATGGAAAAAACCAACGCCAGGGGCGTTGGCGTGATCATCGAGTCGCAGCACATGTGCATGATGATGCGTGGAGTGGAGAAGCAGAATTCCATCATGACCACTTCGTGCATGCTGGGACTGTTCCGTAGCAACGAAAGCACCCGCAATGAGTTTCTTTCCCTGATCCGCTGATCACCGCTCAATCCCTGGCACCAATCTCTGTAGGAGCCTGCCACGCAGGCGACCTGCTCCCCTTCGTAGCAGCCTGCCCTGCAGGCGCCACCCCGCAGGCGACAAATTCTGTCGCGAGCAGGGCTCGCTCCTACAGGAAGCGGTTGAGGTGAGCGGCGACGGCTTGCACCTGGCCTTCCAGATGCTGGTGATGATGCCCCGGCAGCGTTACCGTCTCCAGCCCGGCAATGTAGGACAAACGCCTGGCCTGATGCGCTTCCCAACCCGGCGGCCGTTCCCAGCCGGCAATACTGGCCAGGATCATCAGACTGGGGCAAGCGATGTTGCTGTGGAAAGCTTGCACCTGCTCTTCGGTGAGGCTGAGGGGATTGGCGCAGCGTAGACGGCGGTCCGCATGCCAGAACCAGGTGCCACCTTCTGCCTCACTGACTCCCCGCTCAGCCAGCAAGGTGGCCGCGTCCATTTCCAGCCCCTTGTTGGCCCTTGCCGCCACCGCCAGCTCAAAACTGTCGAAATGACGGGGCTCCCCACCGCCGGTGAGGGACTGGCGCAGCGCCTTGGCCATTTGCGCCGGCGCTTCCGAGGCCGGCGTGGACAGGGGGCCGGTGGAGTCCAGCAGAACAAGACGCTGAATCCTTGCAGGCACCACGCTGGCCAGCAAACTGGCCACCGCTCCGCCCATGGAATGGCCGAGCAGCGAGAAAGTCTGCAATTCCAGGGCGGCAGCCAGCCACAGCACGTCTTCCAGGTAGGACCAGATGCAGTAATCGCCCTCTGGCCCCCGATGCTGGGAACGGCCATGTCCAGGCAGGTCGACGGCGATCAGGTCGATTCCCCTCAACAACGGCCCCAGCCGGTCGAAACTGGCGGCATTGTCGAGCCAGCCATGCAATGCAATTACCGGCACGCCAGCGCCATGCCAGCGTTTGATGGCCAGGTCTGGCCCATCGGCCCGTGTCAGCAAGCGTTCAGAGATCATGAATCAAACAAACCTGGCTGGCGTAGTGAGGCGATCCCGGCCAGGCAGCAGCGAGAACTGGCGCACGCCCATGCCAAGCCCGGGAATATCAAGACTGATGGCCACCAGTTCAGCGGTGCCCATGATACTCAGACGACTGACACTGCCCTCTACGAGCAAGGCAACCAGTTCGGAAACAAGCGGATTGTGGCTCACCAGCAGAAGATTGCCCTGCCCGATTCCCGCCAACAGATCGATGACCTGGGTGGCGCGCATGTCCGGGGTCAGGCTGGGTTCGGTTTCCACGTCGGGCGCATCGGACTGCCGCTCCAGAAACAGCCGCGCCGTTTGCTGGGCTCGCTCGTAGGGGCTGGCCAGGCAGCGGTCCAAGGGAAGGTGTCGAGCGGCGAACTGACGCGCGACAGTAATGACATCCTGACAACCGCCATCGGTCAATGCTCTCGCGGCATCGTGACTGGCGTGGATTTCCGCCTCGCCGTGGCGCAGAAGATATAGATTCATGCCGTTTCAGGCATCTCCATCCGGTTTTTTTGCGTGTCTGCTGGACTCATCGGCCTCACCCTCGGTGGCAACATCATCGTCATCGCCAGCTTTGCGGCTGCTGCCGGCAAAGCTGATGTCATCGAAGACATCATCATCTGCACCTTGAGCACTGTCTTGTTTGTCTTCAGCGTCTCTTGCCGATGCCTGCCGCTCGACTTCACTGATGGTGGGAAAGTCAGCAAAGGGAAAGGGGCGTTCCTCGGTATTGTAGGTAAGGTAATGCAGTATCTGAAAGAAGTAGACGCTGAGATTACCCCCAAGCTGGCGCAGATTGTCGTTGTCCCGGCCGCTGATCAAGCTGAACAACACCTGGACCACGACGATGACTGGCAGAATGATGGTCAACAGCCACGCCACCACGGCGAAAAAAATCATGAACAGAACACGCAACCAGTTCTGGGTATTGGTGAGATTTTCCCTGACTTCATCTTTATTCATGGAGAACTCCTGCCGTGGTTTGTTGTTGATACCTGGTTGAAGTGAAAACTACTGCTCGCTAGCCGGTTTCTGAATCAGCAACCTGCCGAAAACTGATTTCAACTGGCTGTCAGTTGTCGGCGGTGTGTGGGCATGGTGTGTTTGATGGATCTAGGCAGTCGATGATCAGTGTTCCAGCGTCTTGGCCTGCCCTACTTCGAACTCCACGTCCAGACCGCGCTCCTCCAGCATCAGTGAATTGATTATATGGTCAACGGTCTGATTGTTGTAAATGATTTCATACAGCCCACTGGCCAGCGGCATTTCCACTCCCAGTTCATCGGCTTTTTCCTTGACCTGCTTGAGGGTGTTGAGTCCCTCAGCCACTTGCCCCAACTCCGCCAGAATGGTTTCCACCCCCTTGCCCTCCCCCAAGGCCTTGCCAACCCTGAAGTTGCGGCTCAGGGGCGAGGAGCAGGTGACGATCAGATCTCCCACCCCGGACAGCCCCAGGAAAGTCATGGGATCGGCGCCAAGATGCACGGCAAAGCGCGCCATCTCGCACAGGCTGCGGGTAATCAACATACTGATGGTGTTATGCCCCATGCCCATGGCATCCGCAAGCCCTGCGATGATGGCGTATATATTCTTCAAGGAACCGCCGAGTTCCACCCCGAACATGTCATCGTTGGCATAAACCCGGAACTTGTCCGAGCTCAACACCCTCTGTACTTCCCGTCTCACCGCCGCATCCTCGCTGGCAATCACGGTGCCGGTGGGACTGTTGGCGGCAATCTCCTTGGCCAGATTGGGACCACTGAGCACGGCGACGCGTGCACCCGGCACCTCATCACCAAGAATCTGGCTCATCAACTTGAAGGTCTTGGCCTCAATGCCCTTGGTGGAACTCACCAGGATGGCGGAGGCCGGCAGAAACGGCTTCATCTGCCTGACCACTTCCCGGAAACTGACGCTGGGCACCACCACAAACACGATGTCGGCGCCGGCCACGGCACCCTGAAGATCCTCGGTGGCGGTAACATTGGGATGAATTTTATAACCTGGCAGATAAACACTGTTCTCGCGGCGGGTATTGAGCATCTCCACTTGCTCGCCATCACGCATCCACAGCCTGGCCACATGGCCATTGTTGGCAATGATGTTGGCCAGCACGGTACCAAAGCTGCCACCACCCAGGATCGCCACTTGCTTAGCTCTCGACATAGTTCCTCTTGTTTCGATGATTGGGCACTGCCCATGGCCGGCGTGGACCGACACTGATCATGCGCCGCCCGGCACTTGCAACACACTTGACGACGCTGACACCGTGGCGTCGCAACAGGGGGCCTCGTTCAGGGGTGGGGAAGATACCAGCTTGCGTCTTGCAGCACCAGCGGCAATATCCCCCATTTTTTGACATAAGCCCATGAATGTGAAAAGTTTTTGCCCTGAAGTACAAAACCCGGCCAATTGCTACGCTGGCATACATGTACTAGAATCGCCCCCCTCTCCCGGGTACTCCCCGGTCCACAAGGGGAAAAGCAATCAATGTGGAGCATGATCCAACAAGAGGTCAGAGCCCAGGCCCAGGCCGAGCCGGTGATGGCCGACTACCTGCAATCGCGCATTCTGCGCCATGGCAATCTTGCGGCAGCCATCAGCGACCTGCTGGCCGCCAAGCTGGCCTCCGCCGAAATCAGCGCCACCCCGCTGCGGCATCTGTTTGATGAAGTACTGGCGGCGGACCCCAGCATCATTCACGCCACCACCCAGGACCTCATCGCCATCCGCCAACGCGATCCCGCGGTCAAAAACTACTCCACCGCCATTCTGTTCTTCAAGGGCTTCCAGGCCTTGCAGGCCTATCGCATCGGCCATTGGCTGTGGCAACAGGGCCGCGTCACCATTGCCCTGTACCTGCAAAGTCAAATTTCGGAAACCTTCTGCGTCGACATCCACCCCGCCGCCCAGATCGGCCACGGCATCCTCATCGACCACGCCACCGGCATCGTGATCGGGGAAACCAGCATTCTGGACGACAACATTTCCATCATGCAGGGCGTCACCCTGGGGGGCACCGGCAAGGAAAGCGGCGACCGTCATCCCAAGGTGCGTTCAGGCGTGCTCATCGGCGCCGGCGCCCAGATCATTGGCAATGTGGTGATCGGCGAAGGCGCCAAGGTCGGCGCTGGCAGCGTGGTGCTCAATGACGTCCAGCCACACACCACTGTGGCTGGAGTACCCGCGGTCATGGTGGGCAAGCCCAGGGTGGAACAACCCGCCCTCGACATGCGCCACGATCTTGGCAATGGCGACGACTGAGCCGTTTTTGCCTCGCAGCGAGAACCGGTTTTCCCTCACAGCACCCAGCCATCTCGCACGCCAGGGAGCGGTACCCCCTTCTCCCTGCTTTGAAGCACTTCCCCGGGCGTCGTCAGGACGGATACAAGCGCGTGATGGACGTTTTGTGGCCTTGGCTGTGATTCAAGTTCAGTGGCTTGTGCTTTGTTTGTTGCTCAGTGGTATCTTCTGTGTTCTTCCATATTCAGTGGTTTGTGCTGTGATGCAAGTTTAGTGGCTGGGGCCGAGTCCCGGGTAGGGCCGTTCGGGGACGCATCGAGCACATCCCTGTGAGCTCGGATGAGGCCATCCATGGCCTCATACGCCC
>JBJHAY010000256.1:0-5280 GCA_050485205.1 Gammaproteobacteria bacterium | reverse complement strand
GGATGTGGAAACCATTTCTTTCTCCCTGGAAGCCGATGGCAGTGAGGATGAGGAAGAAGATGGCCTGGATTTCGACCTGGGCAATTTGCAGTTGGATGAAAAGCTGGCAGCCATCGACAAGGAAGCCGCGGCCAGCAGTGGGAATGACTCTCTCGATGATGATGATCTTGGCTACAGTGCTCTCACTGACAGGGATGAAGTTTCCACTAAATTGGATCTTGCGGTTGCCTATGAAGCCATGGGCGATCTGGATGGTGCCAAGGAAATTCTGCAAGAGGTCATTGCCGAAGGCAATGATGACCAGGTGGCGGAAGCCCGGCGCCTGATGGACGCCTGGAAGGCCTGATGCCATGAATCATGACAGGCCGTCCGGGGCCAGGATAGCCGTGGGCGTCGAATATGACGGCAGCAGCTACAGTGGCTGGCAGATTCAGCAATCACCACGCCTTCCCACTGTGCAGGAAGCGGTGCAACAGGCGCTCGGCAGGGTGGCCGATCATCCGGTGAAGGTCTATTGCGCCGGCCGCACCGATGCCGGGGTGCATGCCAGTGGTCAGGTGATTCATTTCGACAGTCATGCACAGCGTCCCCTGAAGGCCTGGGTCAAGGGCGGCAACAGCAATCTCCCCGCAGGCATCCGCCTGCATTGGGCAGTGCAGGTGCCGGAAGACTTCCATGCCCGCTTCTCCGCCCTTAGCCGCCGTTATCGTTATGTGATCCTGAATACTCCGGTGCGCCCGGCCCTGATGCGCAATCTGGTGACCTGTTTTCAATATCCCCTGGATCATGAACTGATGGCACAAGCGGGACGCTTGCTGCTGGGTGAGCATGATTTTTCTTCCTATCGGGGTTCCTACTGCCAGTCGCGCACTGCCATGCGGCGTCTTACCCGGCTTGAGGTGGAGCGCCATGGGGATCTGGTGGTGGTGGATATCGAAGCCAATGCCTTCCTGCTGCACATGGTACGTAATATCGTCGGTACCCTGTTTGAGATCGGCCAGGGCAAGCGGCCACCGCAATGGGCCGCCGACGTGCTGGCTGCCCGCGACAGAACCCAGGCCGGAGACACCGCCCCAGCCACCGGCTTGTACCTGGTGGATGTGGGCTATCCCGCGCACTATGGCCTGCCCAGACCGCTGCCGGGGCCGGACTTCCTGCGTCCCTTTTTGGATGCGCGAATCACTTCGGCGCACATCTGAAACAGTGACGTGCCCGTATCAGTGCGCATGAATCCATTAGCGAGTAGGACCGCACAGGGTTTTTTGCTAGAATGCCGCCTTCATTCTCGTTGCCGGCAGCAGTGAATCATCTACTTACCCGAATCAAGATCTGTGGCATAACACGCCCCCAGGATGCCGTCTGCGCCGCGCGCTTGGGCGTGGATGCCATCGGCCTGGTTTTTCATGGGCCCAGCAAGCGCGCCGTGACTGTTGCACAGGCCACCGAGGTGGTGGCGGCCTTGCCGGCCTTCGTCACCAGCGTCGGCCTGTTCGTCAATGAAGATGCCGAGGTGGTGCGGGAAGTGCTGCGGCAAGTGCCCCTGGATCTGCTGCAATTCCATGGTGATGAAAGCCGCGACTACTGTGAAAGTTTCGCCCGGCCCTACATCAAGGCCCTGCGCATGAAGCCCGACCTGGATCTGGCGACGGCGGTGTCCGAGCATCCACATGCCAGGGGTATCCTGCTGGACGCATGGCACCGGGATCAGCCCGGAGGCACCGGCAGCCAATTTGATTGGCGTCTGGCCAGGGCGATGCCGGCCGCGGTACCCATGATTCTTGCCGGCGGGCTGGATCAGGACAACGTGGCGGAAGCCATCGCCAGCCTGCGTCCTTACGCGGTGGATGTCAGCAGCGGTGTAGAGCAGGGCGCCGGTATCAAGCCGCCTGCCTTGCTGCAAGCCTTTGTGGCGGCGGTACGCGCAGCCGATGCCCAGGTGGCGCGGCAAACAACAGCATTTCAATCAAGCCAGGTTAATGAGTCTAGTGGGAGATAACATGCAAGGCAGTGAGCTGGATTTCAATGGTCCCGACGAGAGAGGGCACTTCGGCCCCTATGGCGGTATTTTCGTGGGCGAGACCCTCATTCCCGCCCTCGAGGAACTCACCAGGGTGTACGCCAGGATGCGGGAAGACCAGGCGTTCTGGGCCGAGTTTGACCATGATCTGAAGCACTACGTGGGACGCCCATCCCCACTTTATTTCGCCGAGCGCATGAGCCGCGAGCTGGGAGGCGCCCGCATCTACCTGAAACGGGAAGACCTCAACCACACCGGTGCCCACAAGGTGAACAACACCATCGGCCAGGCGCTGTTGGCCAAGGCCATGGGCAAGACCCGTATCATTGCCGAGACCGGCGCTGGCCAGCATGGCGTGGCCACTGCCACGGTGGCTGCGCGCATGGGCCTGGAGTGCCATGTGTTCATGGGCTCGGAAGATACCAAGCGCCAGGCCGCCAATGTCTACCGCATGAAGTTGCTGGGGGCCAACGTGGTGGAGGTGAACTCCGGTTCATGCACCCTCAAGGACGCCATGAACGAGGCCCTGCGCGACTGGGCCACCAATGTGGATTCCACCTATTACATCATCGGCACCGTGGCCGGCCCCCATCCCTATCCCATGCTGGTACGTGACTTCCAGAGCGTGATCGGCCGCGAGGCCCGGGCCCAGTGCCTGGAGCAGTGCGGGCGCCTGCCGGATTCACTGGTGGCCTGCGTCGGTGGCGGTTCCAATGCCATTGGTTTGTTCCATCCCTTCCTCAAGGATGCCAGTGTCGACATCATCGGGGTCGAAGCCGGGGGCTTTGGCATCGAAACCGGCAAGCACGCCGCTCCGCTGTCCAGTGGCAAGCCGGGGGTATTGCATGGCAACCGCACTTATCTGATGAACGATGAGAATGGCCAGATCCTTGAAACCCACTCTATTTCGGCCGGTCTCGACTATCCCGGTGTCGGGCCCGAGCATGCCTGGCTCAAGGATATCAAGCGTGCCACTTACACTTCGGTCACGGACCAGGAAGCGCTGCATGCCTTCCGCTACCTGACCCGGGTGGAAGGCATCATACCCGCCCTGGAATCGAGCCATGCCATTGCCCATGCCATGAAGACAGCGCCCACGCTTCCCGCCGATCACATCATGATCGTCAACCTGTCGGGCCGTGGCGACAAGGACATCCACACAGTGGCTCAAATAGACAATATCAAGGTATGACAAGGACTTGGGGGACAAATCTATGAGCAGAATCAAGAATTGCTTCGCGCAATTGCAGGCCCAGGGGCGCACGGCCCTGATCCCCTACATTGCTGCCGGTGATCCCGATCTGAATACCAGCCTGGGGCTGATGCACGCACTGGTGGACTTGGGTGCCGACATCATCGAACTGGGGGTGCCCTTCAGTGATCCTTCATCGGATGGTCCGGTGATTCAGCGGGCGGTGGAGCGGGCCCTGGCCAGGGGCACCAGTCTGCGCGACGTGCTGCAACTGGTGACGGATTTCCGCCGTGACAACAATACCACTCCCGTGGTGTTGATGGGCTATCTCAACCCGATTGAATGCATGGGCTATCGGGCCTTCGCCGATCAGGCGGTTGCGGCGGGAGTGGATGGGGTATTGACCGTGGACATGCCGCCGGAGGAAAGCCATGACCTGATGACGGCATTGAAGCAGGCCGGTCTCGACAGTATCTACCTGGTGGCGCCCACCACCAGTGATCAGCGTGCCGAAACCATCTGCGGTCTCAGCAGCGGTTACGTGTATTATGTTTCCCTGAAAGGGGTGACCGGCGCCGCCCATCTGGATGTGGATGCCGTGATCGCCAGCCTGAAGCGTCTGCGCACTTACTGTGACTTGCCAATCGGTGTGGGTTTCGGCATCAAGGACGCGGCAAGCGCCGCGCGCATCGCCGCCATTGCCGACGCAGTGGTGGTGGGCAGCGCCCTGGTGAGTAAAATAGCGGAACTCAAGCCCGGCGTGGATTATGGCATTGAGCAATTGCGGCAACAGATTGGCTTGATCGGCGAAATGCGCCAAGCCATGGATGCGGGCAGCGCACCCGCCGCGGGCCGGGCTTCGGCCTGAGTCATGCCCAGCAATCACCAACAATGAAGGACAGCGGAATATGAGCAGTTGGATAGACAAGATCCTGCCCTCCATCGTCAAGAAGGAGACTACTGGCAAGGCCCGGGCCACCATTCCCGAAGGTCTGTGGAAGAAGTGCCCGCGCTGTGAGGCGATTCTGTACCGGGACAACCTGGCAGAGAACCTGGACGTGTGCCCCAAGTGTGATCACCACATGCGCATCAGCGCCCGCCGCCGCCTTGATATCTTCCTGGATCAGGAAGGCCGCGAGGAAATCGGCGCCGATATCAAGCCGGTGGACATCCTCAAGTTCAAGGACCTCAAGCGCTACAAGGACCGTCTCGCGACCGCCACCAAGAGCACTGGGGAAAATGACGCCCTGGTGGTCATGCAGGGCCAGCTCAAGGGGCGCCCCGTGGTGGCAGCGGCGTTTGAATTCGGTTTTATCGGCGGTTCCATGGGCGCCGTGGTGGGCGAGAAATTCGTGATGGCGGTGAACCGCTGCCTGCAACAGCAATTGCCCCTCATCTGCTTCCCCACCAGTGGTGGCGCCAGGATGCAGGAAGCCCTGGTGTCGCTGATGCAGATGTCGAAGACCTCTGCCGCCCTGGAGCGCATGAAGCAGCAAGGCCTGCTCTACATCTCGGTGTTGGTGGACCCAGTCTATGGCGGGGTGTCCGCCAGCCTGGCCATGCTGGGGGATGTCAACATCGCCGAGCCCAATGCCTTCATCGGTTTCGCGGGTCAGGATGTGATCCGGCAGACGGTGCGGGAAAAACTGCCCGAAGGCTTCCAGCGCAGCGAGTTTCTGTTGGAGCACGGCGCCATTGACATGATCGTGCACCGGCGCCAACTGCGTGACAAGGCCTCCCGCCTGGTGGACAAGTTCATGCCCCATGCCCGGGAAGTAGCCGACGTGGAAGTGGTCGAAGAGGCATAAGGCCACCTGGTGACTCTACAAGACTGGTTGCAGCACCTCGAAGCCCTGCACCCCACTGAAATCGACCTGGGCCTGGATCGCATCCGGGAAGTGGCGGCGCGCCTGGATTTGGATCTGGGTGGCCGGCGCAGCATCGTGGTGGGTGGCACCAATGGCAAGGGCACCACGGTGACCATGCTGGACAGCATCCTGCGGGCGGCAGGCTATCGCACCGGCACCTACACCTCTCCCCACCTGTTGCACTACAACGAGCGAGTCAAGAT
>JBJHAY010000255.1:0-5293 GCA_050485205.1 Gammaproteobacteria bacterium | reverse complement strand
CAAGGAGACGACTTATGTCATCCCATCTCCACCCCACTCCGGATTTTTTGTCCATCGATCCATTATCACGCCGCCAATTATTGCAGCGAGGTGCGTTGGTGGCAGCCAGCGCCTGCCTGCCACCCATGGCAAGCGCACAGGATGTACGGGGCACCAGGGCGTCGCGAGTCGTGAACACGGCCAATGGGCGCATGCAGGGCGTGAGTTATCCTGACGGCGTGGAGGCCTTCTTTGGCATTCCCTATGGCGAGAGTACCGCAGGCGCGGGCCGTTTCATGCCGCCCGTGCCGGTCCAGTCCTGGACTGGCGTGCGTGAAACCGTGGGGGTGGGCAATCGCTCGCCGCAAACATTGGGTGGACCATTGCCAGAGGTGGCTGCCCTCGACCGCCGCGAACCTCTCGGGGAAGACTGCCTCAATCTCAATGTCTTTACCCCTGCCTCCGGCAACGGTCGCCGTCCCGTGATGGTGTGGCTCCATGGCGGCGGCTTTACCAGCGGCTCCGGCGGTTGGCTGCTCTACGATGGGCGCATGCTGGCGCGCAGCCAGGATGTGGTGGTGGTCACCGTCACCCACCGTCTCAATGTCTTTGGGCATCTGCATCTGGCCGGGCTTGGCGGCGAGCGTTACTCCAGTGCCGGCAACGTCGGCATTCTCGACATCATCGCGGCACTGACCTGGGTACGGGACAATATCGCGGCCTTTGGCGGAGATCCCGCCAACGTCACCATCTTCGGTCAGTCCGGCGGTGGCGGCAAGGTCAGTACCCTGATGGCCATGCCCGCGGCTTCCGGCCTGTTCCACAAGGCCATCATCATGAGCGGCTCCAACCTGCGCGGCATTCCCGCGCAACAGGCCAATGAAACCGCCGAACGCTACCTGCGCGCCCTGGATCTGCGCAACGATCAAGTGGACAGATTGCACGAAATGAGCATGGAGCAGTTATTGACCACTTATCTCAACACCCAGGGACTGCCAATGGCGCCAGTGGTGGATGACATTACCCTGCCGGGGGACCCCTTCTTCCCATCGGCGCCTGCCTTGTCAGCCAACATTCCCACCATGTTCGGCACCACTGAACATGAAGTGAACTTCATGCCAGGCACGCCACTGGATGACATCGATGAGGCGGAGCTGTCACGGCGGCTGGCACAAACCCTCAATCGCGGCGAGGATCAAGTGCGCCCGCTGGTGGCGCTGTACCGTGATGGACGCCCCGACGCCACCAATGTGGAACTGTTCCAAATCATCGCCTCGGACAATTCCTTCCGCCGCGGCGTGCAAACCCAGGCTGAGTTGCAGGCGCAACAGGCCAGCGCCCCGGTCTATCAATATTACTTCCGCTGGGCTTCACCGGTGCGGGAAGGCAAGCTGCGTGCCTATCACTGTCTGGACATTCCCTTTGCCTTCAACAATGTGGATGTCTGTGCATCCATGGTCGGGGGTGATCAGGACCGCTATCCGCTGGCCTCCGCCATGAGCGGCGCCTTTGCTGCCTTTGCCCGAACTGGAGATCCCAATAATCCCGCCCTGTCCTACTGGGCACCCTTTACCGCTGAACAGCAGTCAGTCATGGTCTTGGACCGCCAGATCAGCCTGATGAACGATCCCTTCGGCGAAGAAAGGAGGGCATTGTACGCGCTGACCAGCTAAGGGCCTGGGGCAACGAGGCAGCATCCACATCCCGACAGGAAAACATTGTGACGGCATTGGCCGCCACCATAAAAAATATAAAAGAATCATTGCAAGACAGAGGGGGTAATATGTTCAAGCGCAACAGGCTGGCCCTGTGCCGCCGCCATTTTCTGCAATCCTCCATGGCTGGGCTCGCGGCCCTGGGCACCCGAGCCTGGTCACAGCCACCGGCATCAGGCGCGGACCTGTGCAATCTGAGCCTGACCCAGGCATCGGCCATGATACAAAGCGGCAATGCCTCTCCCCGCGACCTGGTGGAAGCCTGCCTTGAGCGCATCGCCCGCTACAATCCCGCCCTCAATGCCTTTATTCTGGTGACTGCCGAACAGGCCTTGGCCCAAGCCGACGCGCTGGAACGTGAGTTACAAAATGGCAACAATCGCGGCCCTCTGCACGGTATTCCCATCGCCATCAAGGACAACATCGACACTGCCGGCATCGCCACCACTGGCGCAAGTGATCTGTTCAAGGAACGTATTCCAGAGGAAGATGCCGAAGTGGTAAGACGACTGAAGCAAGCCGGCGCCATCGTGTTGGGGAAACTCAATCTGAATGAGTTCGCCTATGGCGGCAGTGCCACCGTCACCGCCTTTGGCCCGGTCAAGAACCCCTGGTCGGAGGCCCATGTGACCGGTGGTTCTTCCAGTGGTTCTGGTTCGGCGGTGGCAGCGGACCTTTGCTTCGCGGCGCTGGGCACCGACACCGCCGGTTCCGTGCGCATGCCCTCCTCTCATTGCGGCATCACCGGGCTCAAGCCCAGCTATGGCCTGGTAAGCACCCGCGGTGTGTTGATGTTGTCCTGGACCCTGGATCATGTGGGCCCCATGTGCAAGAGCGTGGCGGACACTGCTTTGATGCTCAGTGCCATGGCCGGATATGATCCACGGGAACCCACCAGTCTCAATCATGCGCCGCCGGATTACATGGCGGCCTTGTCGAGACCCGCCAAGCCACTGCGACTGGGTATTCCACGCGAGCCCTATTTCAATGACCTGCATCCCGACGTGGCCAAGGTGATGGAGTCAGCCATTGCCACCCTCACCTCCCTATGCGCTGAGACCCGCCCCGCCACCCTGCCCAGGGCAGTCAGTGGCGCCCGCTTGTGGGGGCCGGAAGCCTATGCCTTCCACACGCCCTGGATCGTCGATTCCCCCCAACTGTACATGCCGGAAACACGTGGCCGTCTGGAGCAGTTTGAACTGGCCGGCGCCCAGGATTATGTGCTGGCGCGGCGCGAAGTGGACATGCAGCGGCAGCGGATTCATGAGGTGTTCGAGCACGTGGACATCCTGGTAACGCCGATCATGCGCACCCCTCCACCACTGATGGCGGACGGCGGCAACGGCGGCTCCAGCGCCAATCCGGCCGATTTCAACGTCTTCGGCCTGCCGGCCATCGTGGTGCCCGCGGGCTTCAGCAGTGAGGGCCTGCCGATCGGGCTGCAATTGGTGGGTCCTCCCCTCGGTGATGAACTGGTGCTGGCCCTGGGCCATGCCTGGCAACAGGCCACTGACTGGCATCTGCGCAAACCTGTGTTGAGCAGCTTATCCGCATAATCCGGAGAGTTTCGGCCACCACCGGTGAGCATTCAGAAACAGGATATTGCCCCCAGTGTTCCAACTGGGCGCAAAGACAGCCACCGGTCGCGCTCCTGGCAGGATTCAGACCGGCTGCAATTCCACGATGATGTTGTCAAGATCACGGAAGCGCAGCACGCCGGGCTCATCCGGGGACGGCAACAGCGTGGCTCCCAGTTGTTCCAGCAGCGCCACCACCTGGCCTTGATCGAAGGGTTCCACTTTGATGCAGAAGTGCTCGATATCCGGCGCCTTGCCATAGACATAAGGTTTCTGCTCCAGCATCAGGAAAGTATTGCTGGCGGGAAAATCAAAGAATACCCTGCCCAGGGCCACATCCTCCCTGGCGGGGGGGCCGTAGAGCAAGGTGTAATACTCAACCGCGCGGTCCAGGTTGGAAACCGACAACAACACGTGATCGACACCAATGGGCTTCACCAGCCCCTGGCCATGAGGTACCAGATCGGAAGGCTCGGCCACGGTGACCAGTACATCGGGAGCCGGCAGAAACTGAATCTCGATGCCATCCGGATCCTCGAAAATGCCGCCGACACCGGTGGCGCCGGGGAAGTCCCCGAAACCCCCATCCACGAACGCGGATTTCATGGCGTCCGCGATGGCGGGCGCATCGCGGCGGTAATCATAGACTGAAGTACAGAAGTGTCCGATGTAGGTGCCCCGCCCCCTGGCGTCCCCAATGGCGATATAGCCCACTTCGCGGTTTGGCCCCATCTCTCCCAACAGCACAAAGTAGCGGAAGCCCCCCTGGAACGGCTGGGCATGCAAACGAGTATTGAACAAGGCCATGTAAAAGCGGGCCGAGGCCTCCACATCGGGCACGATGATGTCCAAGTGATCAAGACCGGGGGTGTTGAGGGGTAATACCGAGTCCTGGCCCCACGTCAGGGAAGGCACGCAAACCGGACCCAAGGTGATGGCCTGCAACAGGCGCCTGCGGGACAAGGGACGGGAAATAGGGATTGCTTTCATCGGGACTCCGTTATTGTTGTGTTTCCAGCAGGGACCTATTGCCGCATCAAACTTTGCAGCAACGTGATGGTTTCAGGCCGCTGTACCGGGGGATGGGTGGCCAGGAACACGCCTTCGGCCCACTGAATTGGATCCCTGCCTTCCTTGTCCTTGAGATCAAGGCGGGCACCGTTGGCGGCAAGGTAGCGGATGATGTCATCGGAGCCACGGTTGGCGGCGCCATGCACGGCAGTGAGTCCCATGCTGTTCACCGCATTGATGTCGTTACCCAGGGAATGGGCCAGTTTGACCGCTTCCAGCAGCGCTTCCGGACCTTCGTCAAAGGTCTGGCTCACCACCCAGTTGACGCCCGCCGCCGCCATCAATGGCGTGGTGCCGCCATAGGTGGTGATGTTGGGGTCGGCGCCATGTTCCAGCAAAAGCTTCATCACCGTGACATCGCCGGCCAGGGCCGCCCGCAGAAACGGCGTCTGCCCGCTGAAATCGACCCAGGCCAGATCTCCCAGGCGGGTGATGAAACGGCGTTCCGGGGGCTGTTCGCGGGTGCGGACATTGGGGTCGGCGCCTTTCTCCAGCAGCAGCGTGATCAGTTGCAGTGCTTCCTCCCGGTCCATGCGGTTGTCCGTGGTGGGACCGGAGACATCCAGGTTGCGCACCACCACTGCCGCCCACAGCGGACTTTCACCGTACCAGTCCACCACATGGATATTGGCGCCCTGCTCCACCAGGTAGCGCGCCACTGCCATGTGCTCGCCCCGGCCCACGCTGGCATTGAGGATGGCATTCAGCAGCGGCGTGATGACATTGCCGTCCGCCTGCTCCAAGCGAGCGCCGGCCTCCACCAGCAGGCGGGTGATTTCCAGGTTGCCAGCGCGGGTGGCATAGAGCAAGGCTGTCTTGGCGCCCGGAACCGGGGCCCTTTCTCCCCTCTCCGGCCAACCACCGCGCACGATGCCAACGCCCTTGGAGCCGGCATTGTCCTCGGGACGCCGCCAGGCCGGCACATCGCCCATGTGAGTCTGGGCATTGACG
>JBJHAY010000254.1:0-5297 GCA_050485205.1 Gammaproteobacteria bacterium | reverse complement strand
CCGGTACTTGTCAGATGGTTGTGTTTCCACGCCTTCCATCTTGGCGCAATGCGACGCCGAAAAGGAGGGGGGAGACCATTACATCATCCATGGGGGCTCCGGCTGCGACATCCTGTCGCAGACGGTTTTTGCCCAAGTCCCCCGACGCCCGGCTCCAAACGTCAGCGTTGTTGTGCTGATTTGCTCTAGCCGTACACGCGCACCACTGGTCGCGAGCAGGGCTCGCTCCTACAGGGGGGGATGGACTGGCGTGGTGGACAGGGTGCCCTCCCGCCGCATCTTGCCGACAAAGGCCATGAAGCCCAGCGCAGTGAACTTCATGAAGAAGCCATAGATCAGCGTCACTGCCGCATAATCCGGCACCATCAGAATGGTATTGGCCAGCACCAGCGCCAGGGACAGATTCTGAATGCCCACCTCGTAGGTGATGGAAACGGTCTGGTCCAGATTGAGCCGGAACAGACGCGCCAATCCAAAGCCCATCAGCATGCAACAGACATTCAATGAGAAAGCCGCGATTCCCGCCTGCACGAAGTAGAGCTTGAGGGTGTCGATGCTGTACCAGGTGTTGCCGATGATGACGATGAGCAGGATGGTAAGCGCCATCTTGCGCACTGGCTCGGCCATTTTCTTGGCGAAGGCCGGTTGCCACTTGCGAATACTCATGCCGAGGATCACTGGCAGCACCGTGAGCTTGGCCAGTTCCTGCATCATGTTGGCCACTGGCACATTGACCAGGGTGGCATCCTCGGCAAAGGTGGTGAGGGCCAGCCAGGTCAATACCGGCATGGAGATCACCGTGATCAGGCTGGCGATGGAGGTCAAGGTCACCGACAGGGCGATGTCGCCGCGGCTGGCGAACACATAGGCGTTGGAAGTGATGCCGCCTGGACAGGCGGAGAGCAGAATCAGGCCGATGGCGATCACCGGTGGAGGATTCAGCAGAAAGGCCAGGGTGAATGCCACTGTCGGCAGCAGCAGCAACTGTCCGGCAAGACCGATCAGTACCGCCTTGGGCATGATGATAATGCGCAGGATGTCGCTGACGGCCAGGGTCAGTCCCAGTCCCATCATGATCAGAAACAGGCCGGCGGGGACGATAGTGGTTTGAAACAGTTGGCCGAACTCCATCGAAGAATTGCTCCCCTGATATTATTATTCCTGAAACTCTCTGTAGGAGCCTGCCCTGCAGGCGACAAAATCCCTGTCGCGAGCAGGGCTCGCTCCTACAGGGGGTTGTGGCAAACAGGCGCCATCATACCTGAATAGAGTGCCACGATCATCATCACCGGGTTCTGTGGTCCAGACTCGTGACGCCATGATGGGGCAATATTTTGTCTGGAACTGCTCATTGTTGGAGCTTGTGACTGGCTTGTTGATATAATCGGCGGCCGCCCGCGTGGGGGGCACTTTTAACCTCAGCCATTTATTCTCAGCAGACGGATACCATCATGTTCCAGTCCATCGAAAGACGTCCGCCAGACCCCATCCTTGGTCTGTCGGCGGCCTACAAGAACGATCCCAATCCCAAAAAGATTGATCTCGGCGTCGGCGTCTACAAAGACGAGGCCGGCAATACCCCGGTGATGAAGGCGGTCAAGGAAGCCGAACTGCGCCTGTGGAAGGAAGAGGACTCCAAGTCCTACATCGCCCAGGCCGGCCCCGCGCTTTACAACCAGTACACGGCAGAATTGCTGTTCGGCAGTGCGCACCCGGTATTGCGGGACAAGCGCAGTTGCACGGTGCTGGCGCCTGGTGGCTCCGGTGCCCTGCGGCTGGCGGCGGAATTCGTCAACAACAACTATCCCGGCACCCGCGCCTGGGTCAGCAATCCCACCTGGAACAACCACATTCCCTTGTTGTCCTCGGCGGGCTTGAAGCTGGAACAGTATCCGTACTACGACTATGAGAAGCACAACATCTGCTTCGATCAGATGATGGACACCCTGCAACAGGCCACCAAGGGTGATCTGGTGCTGGTGCATGGTTGCTGTCACAACCCGTCCGGCGCGGACTTGAGCCGTGAGCAGTGGCAGGCATTGACGGCGCTGGCGGCCAGAAATGGTTTCACCCCCTTCATCGACGTGGCCTACCAGGGATTGGGCGATGGCCTTGATGCTGACGCCTATGGCCTGCGGCTGATGGCGGAGTCACTGCCAGAAGTGCTGATTGCGAACTCCTATTCCAAAAATTTCGGGCTTTATCGCGAGCGCGTGGGTGCCGTCACCGTGGTCACCGAGAAGGCCGAACAGGTGGATGCCTCATTGAGCCAGGTGCTGGCCACCGCGCGTCAGATTTATTCAGTGCCGCCGAGCCATGGCGCGGCGCTGGTGGCGATCATTCTGGATGATCAGCAACTGAAGCAGGAGTGGGACGCTGAATTGAAGGAAATGCGTGATCGCATCAACGGCCTGCGCGCGTTGCTGGTGCGCAAGTTGGGTGAAAGAGGAGTGGGACGTGACTTCAGCTTCATTCAGCAGGAAAAAGGCATGTTCTCCTTCCTGGGGCTGAACGTGGAGCAGGTCACCCGCCTGGTCAGCCAGTACAGCGTTTACCTGGTGGGTTCCAGCCGCATCAACGTGGCCGGCATCAATGATGCCAACATTGATTACCTGGTGGACGCCATCGCCGAGGTGCTGTGACGGGATCACTGGCACGGGTTTTGCCGTGCCAGTGCTGCCAATCCCAATTCTACCCTGTAGGAGCGAGCCCTGCTCGCGACAAGATCTTGTCGCCTGCAGGGCCGGCTCCTACAAGCATCGTCGTTTCGCCTGCAGGGCAGGCTCCTACAATGACGTGGCCTCAAAAATCCAGGTTGAGAGTCAAGCCATAGCGCCTGGGCTCGGCCAGTTGGGTGAAGGGCCGCGCGTTGTAGCCGTCGCGGGGGTCATTGCCGAAGAAGTAGCCCCTGACGAAGTAATCCTTGTCTGTCAGGTTACGGCCCCACAGGGTGAAGCGCCATTTGTCCCAGGTATAGATGAGGTTGGCGTTGAGCAGGTCATAGGCGGGTGACATGGCATCGTGGCCGTCGGAAAAGTAGAAGTCGCCACGACCCTGCAGGTTGACGTCGGCACGCAGGTTGGGAAGGATCGCGTAATCGGCGCCCACGGTGTATTGGCGCCGGGGTGCGTGAGCCTGACGGCGGCCGTCGAGGTTGTCACCGCTGGCATTGACGTAGTTGCGATACTCGGTTTCCAGCAGTCCCACATTGCCGTAGAGACGCAATTGATCCGTGGCCTGCCAGTCCAGACTCAATTCCGCGCCATAGTTGTTGCCGGCGGCGGCATTACCGGTGTAGCTGATGAATTCGGCGCTGCCGTCATCACGGACCCGGACGATGGAACTGGAAATCTGCACGTCATCACGCTTCATGTAGAACACGGCGGCACGGGTAGTGACCCGGTCGAACAGTGTGCCCTTGAAGCCCAATTCATAGTTCCAGACTTTCTCCGCGCCGAACTCGCGCAGGTCGGCATCAAGGGTGCCGTCGGTATTGAAGCCACCGGTCTTGTAGCCACGGGAGGCACTGGCATAGACACGATTGCCACTCTCCAGCAGATAGTTCAGTGCCAGTTTGCCGCCCAGCAGATCCTCGTCGGGACGGAAGCCCACCAGGTTGCTGTCGTTGTAACGGGCCTGGAATCGCTCCAGGCGCAATCCGGCCTCCAGCGACCAGCGTGTATCCAGGTGGGTCTCGGTGTCGGCGAACCAGGCCAGCCGGTCCATGCGGTAGCGGCTGTTGAAATCATTGGCGGCGAAAGTGTAGACCCGGGTCAGGGAGTCGTCCTGGCGCAGCGAGTAAAGACCAGTCACCCAATCAGTGCGGCCGTTGAACAATGCACCCTCTGGCGTCGATACCATGCGGATTTCACCGCTGCGGGTGCGGCGATCGCGATGGTATTCATCCGTGGAGGAATAGCCGCGAGGATGGAACCCCTGGAAAACCCAGTCTTCGTCATAACCGTAGGCGAGACTGGCATCGGCATAGCCGGCAATGGCCTCCACGGTGAAATGCTCGAAACGCCCGATCCGCAGGTTGGCGCCGAGAATGTCGGCCCGTTGCCGGTCGAAGCCGGGCTCATCCGACAGCGTGTTGCGCACATTGTCCAGGGAGAAGGCGTCATAGCCGTTGTCGATGTCCAGATAGGTTGCGCTGAGGTCAAGGCTGATATCGTCCGCGATATCCCAACTCAGTTTGCCGCGCAGGGACGTTTCATCGCGTTTATTGGTCGGTCGGTCCAGAAAATCGTTGTGGTTGAAGCCGTCGCTGCGGATATTCTGGCCGGACAGGCGGAATCGCACTGACTCGCTTCCCAGCGGGCCGGACACATAGCCGGCCACGCCACGGCTGTCATGATTGGCGCTTTCCAATTGCATGCCGGCACTGAACTCCTCGGTGGCTTCCCTGCTTTTGAGGTTGATCAGCCCCGCCAGGGCGTTGGATCCATAGCGCGTACCCTGGGGTCCCAGGAACACTTCCACCTGTTCCACGTCGTAGAGCAGGCCGGCATTGCCGATGCCGCTGAAATCAACGCCGTCGATGATGACGCCCACCGAGGGATTGAGGGGCTCGACGAACTGGCCGCGTTCACCGATGCCACGAATCTGGATGAAGCGGGCGCGGGAAGCGCCGGAGGCCAGGTTGACATTGGGAGCGTTGATCAGCAGGTCCTCCAGATGCTGGGCGTTGCGCTGCTGGATCAAGGTGCTGTCCAACACGCTGACACTGGCGGAAATCTGATCGATGGCGGAGGCGCGAAAGTCGGCGCTGACGATGATTTCCTCGATGGTGACTTGCGCGCCTTGCTGCGCGGCGGCGATGGGAGCCAAGGCAAACAGGCTGAGGGGCAAGAGTCTGTAACGGGACATGATTTTCTCCAAGATTAGCCGGGTTTGCCAGGTAATGTCGCAAGGAGAAAACAAGGGAGGCCCATGAGTCATGATTGCTGCGTGCTTGCAGAGGGACGGCATGGTGCCTTGCTGCCTATTCCTACGCCAGTATTACCTGGGTCAGGTACAAAGGGTTCATTTCGAAAAACATCTCAGGCCGAAGCCACCCCTTAGGACGGTGCGCACTTTACCGCAGTGGGCTGCTGGTTTCAAGCCTCTGTTCAGGCCTGCAGGCTTTACAGTACCCGGCTATAGCTATAGCTATAGCAACCAAAAGCGCAACAGCCCTGAAGTCAGAGGTGCTGGGTGTTGGGGAGGGGGTGGCAAAACGCTCTGCCGCATGGATGCGGCAGGCGAGTCCCCACGGATGGGTTCACGACGCTTTTGACACCCCCTCCCCAATACCC
>JBJHAY010000253.1:1942-5337 GCA_050485205.1 Gammaproteobacteria bacterium | reverse complement strand
GCGCTCCGCGCGTCGTGGCGCCCCCTATGAGTCCACCAGGCGCGGCATGAACTATCTGGGCTTCAGAGTATCTAAAATACTCATTCCATAACAGTTCGCCATATCCAATATGGTCATGGCGGCAGGGATGGAGGCGGGATCAGAACAGTGGCTTGTTTTGGTCAGGCAGTGCTGGCACATCCGATGCACAGACTGGTATGGGGAATTGCCTTGAGTCTGGCCTCACCTATCTCCCCACCACACAGCGCACAATTAAAATACTCCCCAGCTTCCAGGCGCGTCAGAGCCTGGCGAATCTGCCGCAACTCGACCTGGCCCTCATGATCGAGGGCCATCACCAGATCGTCGTTCTCGGTTTCCTTGGCCTGTTCACTGACCGTGGGACTGACTGGTGCCTCTCTCTGGTGGATGTGCCTGTGAGTGCGTTGGAGACGGGCTTCAATGTCTGCTTGCTGGGCAAGCAAGGCTGCCTTTACTTGTTCCGGAGTCATGATAATCCTGAATGGTCAAACGTTGGTTAACCTGGATGTTGCAGCAAAGACTATAGAACAACCTCCAGCGATTGCGCTTGACCTGAGTCAAGCCCAAAAACCACTTGGAAAACAGAAAGCTTTCTGAGATAGTAGGCGCCCTCGGGGTACCCGTGGCCGGGATGGGTACAACATGACAAAATCGACGTCATTACGACATCGGAGTGTAGCTCAGCCTGGTAGAGCACTGCCTTCGGGAGGCAGGGGTCGTAGGTTCGAATCCTATCACTCCGACCAATACAATCCTTCTACTTACCCCGCTTTTCCAGTCTAGCCATCTCTGTAAAAACCAAGCCACACTCCACAGGCTTGGAAGCAAGCGGCTGACATGATGTGGAGACCACAGGCGTTCAGCGCGGCAACTCCTCAGGTTCCCGGTAATGGGCCGGCACATCGCCCGTGAGACTATCCAGGAAGGCGCTCAACTCAAGCACTACCTCGGCATCCAGGTCAATCCCCAGTTGCAGTTTGGCCATGATGTCCACCGCTGCTTGCAAGCTGCTGACCGATCCATCATGAAAGTAAGGGCCGGTTCGGCTGATGTTGCGCAACGGCGCCACCCGGAATTTAAATGCATCAGCCTCATCACCCGTCACGGCCTGCAGGCCTGGGTTGATTTCCTCCGAACCCGTCAATGTCCAGTAGTCGTCCAGCAGACCGAACCGCTGCACACTGTTGCCTCCCAGCAGAGGGCCGTTATGGCAGCCCGCGCAACCCAGGTTGAGGAAACGGGCCAGACCACTGACTTGAGTCTGACTCAGGGCGCTGTCATCACCAGCCAACCAGCGATCGAAGGCGGCCGGCGTGCGCAAGGTCATCTGGTAGGCTTGCAGGGCTTCGCCATAATGGTCCACGGTGACTGCCTCATCCATGCCGGGGAATGCGGCCGCAAACAGTGGACCGTAGCCAGCTTCGCGTAATACCGGGAGGATATCTTCGAGCTGATCGAAGCCCATTGAGCCGGTCACGGAGCCGATGGCCTGAGCCTTGCCAGATTCCCGATCCGCCAGCCAGCGCTGGCCATTGGCGGCCTGGGCATTGAACACCGTCTGGGATTGCAGGGTGAGGCCACCCCTGGCATTCACGGAACGGGGCCGCGAATCGGAGCCCCAGTTATCCGCCAGATGACAGGATGCACAGGCGATGGCGCCGGTGCTGGACAGGCGCTGATCCCAGAACAATGCTTGTCCCAGCACCACCCTGGGATCATCCAGTTCCTGGCGGCCTGGCGCTTCGATGCTGCCCAGCAGGCTGCCGGCCATGTCCCGCAAAGCCTCCGCATCAGGGCCTTGTGCTGCCCACAGCGGGGTGCAAATCAACACCAGCCCCCATAACAAGCGTGTGTGAATCACGGCCATGCTGCCTCTTCATTCGCCAAAGTTGATTCGATGCTACAACAGGGCATCCTTGGACTCCACCTTCGCTTGGGCCAGTGCTGTGGCACTAAAATCTGCTCGACCGGCAGGGCTCCCTGCCGAGAGCAGAACACGCTGTCATGGTGGACTTGGTGACTGCCCGGGTTTATGCTTCCTCCACCCCCGACAACAATAACAAGGAGGGACCGGCATGACACTGCTTCAGCCACGCGCCATTCTGGGCATGATACTTGCCTTGTGCCTTGCGGGCCCGACCATGGCCCAAAATCCCGACGGGCTCGGCGCCCTGGCGCCCGCCAACCTCGCCAAGGCCCGACCCACCGCTCCTTTTGATCTTACCGGCGCCTGGCTGCATGATGGCCGCCGCGCGCCGGAACGCTTCGATCCCCCCGAAGGCTTTGTGCTGACTCCCGAGGCCCAGGTGCACTACGACGCCGCCATGCAGGCCGCGGCGGAAAACAAGATTTATCGCAACGACATCGGCCTGTGCTGGCCGGCGGGCATGCCCATCATGATGACCAGGGTGTGGCCCATCGCCATGATCCAACTACCCACCGCCATCTACATGATCAGCGAACTCATGAACAGTCTGCGCATCGTCTACCTGGACGGCAGGCCCCACACCGATCCCGATCTGGCCATTCCCAGCTTCAATGGCGAGTCCATCGGGCATTGGGAAGGCGATACCCTGGTGGTGGAAACCAAGCACTTCGTCGATCACCATCACTGGATTCATGACCGTCTGGGCATTCCCGCCAGCGATGAATTGCACATTACCGAGCGCATCCGCATGGTGGAGGACGGCAGGGTGATGGAAATCCACTTCACCTTGCGTGATCCCAAGGTGTTCGAGGGGGAATGGGAGTACACCAAGTGGTGGAACCGGGTGGACGACCGCGACATTGCCGAAGTCGAATGTCTGCCCGACCTCAACGACCACATGCCCACCGTACATTCCGACTACAACGTGCGCTCGCTGGATTGAGGCGCCACCGCGCCCAGGAGATACCAACATGAAAAAGCTGTCCCTGCTTTCCTGCCTTTGCCTCCTGTCCCTTTGGCTCGCGGGTCCAGGCCAGGCCCATCACGCCGCCGCCGGCATCAACCGTGATGCCACCGTCACCGTGGAGGGAGTGGTCAATCAGTTCCGCTGGGCCAACCCCCACTGCTGGCTGGTACTGGAAGTGGTCAACGGCGATGGCCAAACCGAGGAATGGACCCTGGAAATGAACCCGCCCTCCTTCCTGATCCGGGCCGGCTGGACCCGCTCCACGGTGCGCTGGCGGAGGCGGGCCTGGTCCTGTCGGTGCACGAGGGCCTCGGCCTGCGGGGCCCCACGATCGGCGCCGACCGGTTCGCCTCGTTCAGCGCCCGCCACCTCCTGTCGCACCCGATGGAGCAGATGGCGGCCATGGCCAGCCTGGTGCTCGACGGTGCTCTCGACCGCCACCCCGACCTGCGGGTCGCCTTCCTCGAGTCGGGCACGGGC
>JBJHAY010000253.1:0-1932 GCA_050485205.1 Gammaproteobacteria bacterium | reverse complement strand
GAGACAGCGGTCAGCCCGGTGGCATTTTTGTCTCGGTGACCTTGCCCGATGGCCAGATTCTGACACAGCGCTGATGCTGCGCGACAGCAGACCGGACTGCTGTCGCGGAACCGCTGCGAGACAATGATCCCAGGCACTCTTGGCACAGCACAGCCTGGCCTTGCTACAATCCAGCCTTTGAACCAGCCGACGAACCATTTTCGTGCCCAGCCTCGACAGGATAGCGCCCAGCCACTGGCTGTTTGCAGCCAGCCTCTATGCCATTGGCATGATGGCGCTGTCGCTGATGCTGGCAAGCTCCCATCCCTGGTCCGGTGTCCGTCTGGCCTTTGACAGCGTGTCCGGCAACGCGGTGATTCTCAGATCCAATGACCCCTTGCGCCTGCCCCCCGGCACCCCGATCCGGGGCATCGTCGCCAATGGCCTGCCCGAGATGGACTTCCTGGCCATGGACTTCACCGTGGAGCCGGATGGCAACCTTGCCACCTACACCGACTATGCACTGTTTCTGGATCGTCAGGATGCACTGTATCGACTCCAGACCGCCCCCAACCCCTCCCTGGTGGATACCGAGGGCGACGCCCTGCCCTTGAATCCACTACCAGCACGGCCCATCACCAGCCTGCCGCCGGATTTCTGGGTATCAATCCTGGTGGGCGTCTTTGCCTGGTTGATCTCTGTGGCGGTTTGGGTTTTCCGTCCCCAGGATGTCAGTGCCCGCCTGCTGCTGCTGAGCGGCTGGGCCACCAGCATTTTCGCGCCGCTGGCTGCCATTTACAGCACTCGTGAACTCGCCTTGCCGGGCACTCTGTTCCAGTGGCTGTCAGACCTCAACTTCTTTGGTGGCAGCCTGTTCTGCGCCACCATGGTGGCCCTGCTCTGGCACTATCCGCGACAGCTACACCCTGCGCCAGTGGCACGCTGGTTGCTGTTGGCGTACCTGTCGTGGTTTCTGGTTCAGCAGAGCGGCTTGGTGGAGTCCATGATCACCGGCCGGCGCCTGCCGGTTTTCATCGGTCTGCTGGGCATGTTGGTCCTGGGTGTGTTGCAGTGGCGCCAAAGCCTCCGGGATCCCCTGGCACGGGCAGCCCTGCAGTGGTTCCTGCTGGCCTGGGTGGTGGGTTTGTGTCTGTTTTCAGTGCTGATCTTCATCCCCCAGCTCTACGGCATCGATACCGGCGCCATGCAGGGTTATTCCTTCAGCATCTTCCTGTTGATCTATGCAGGCCTTGCCCTGGGCATCCTGAGGGTGGGACTGTTTGGTCTGGGCGAGTGGTGGTTGCGCATCCTCGGCTGGGGTGCCACGGTACTGATGCTGGTATTACTGGATTTTCTGTTTCTATTTGGCATGGGCTTGTCATCCCGGGTTTCGCTCAGCATGGCCCTGTTGATTTCCTGCTTTCTGTGGCTGCCACTGCGGGCCTGGCTCTGGCGCAAAACCTTGCGCCCACCCAAGGTGAGTGACACAGCCCTGTTCCGGCAAGTGGTGGGTGTCGGCCTGGCCCCCGACAGCAAAGAGCGCGGCATGCGCTGGCAGGCCTTGTTGGAGGACAGTTTTGCACCGCTTCAAATCACGCCATGCGCACACCAAGGAGATCCCGCAATCACTGAGCAGGGACTGTCCCTGAGAATCCCTGCCACCCTGGGTATCACTCCACTCTGTCTGCAATATGCCCAACAGGGCAAGCGCCTTTTTGGTATCGCCGACCTGACTGTCGGGGGGGTAATTTGGGCCCCGGGGGCAATAAAAAAAAACCCACAGGCGGCGGCAACAAAAAACACCCCGGGCGCGCCACCCCCCCCAGCCCCGCCGTGGGCTGGCAGCCCCGTCCCGTCGCCCCGCCGTCGCGGATCACGCCGCCGGCGCCGGTGGCGGCCCCCGGGAAGGGCGAGATGGCCGTGGGATGGTTATGAGTCTCCACCTTCATGATG
>JBJHAY010000252.1:0-5338 GCA_050485205.1 Gammaproteobacteria bacterium | reverse complement strand
GGTTCAATCTTGGGCTTCATCACAAATACGGTGTCGGAGATGGCCAAGCCACCAGCAATTTCTTCTGGGATCCAAAAGCCTCAGCAGTCGCGCGCACACCGAACCCCTACCAGTATCCGCAGTGTTCGGCCTGCTTTATCCAGCACGTCGACGACAATCTCGATTCCATAATGGAACTTGCGCGTTCGGAGGCCATGCTGTTTAAATTCGGCAGTGGCAGCGGCACGGACCTTTCCTCAATTCGCTCTACTCGGGAAAAGCTTTCAGGCGGTGGTCGCCCAAGTGGCCCTCTCAGTTTCCTTGCGGTATATGATGCTGTAGCCGGTGTAGTCAAGAGTGGCGGCAAGACCCGACGGGCGGCAAAAATGAATACGCTCAAAGATTGGCACCCCGACATCGAGGAATTTATCCAGGCGAAGATGCATGAAGAAAAAAAGGCTTGGGCCTTGATTGAGGAAGGCTACGACCCGTCTTTTAATGGTGAAGCCTATGGCTCGATCCGGTTCCAGAATGAAAACCTCTCAATTCGGACCTCGGACGACTTCATGGAAGCGGCCGCACGCAAGGGGGAATGGTGGACTCGCAGAGTTGTCGACGGCGAACCCTGTGAAAAGAAAAATGCCACAGCCTTGCTGCGACAGATGGCCGAAAGTGCGCATTTGTGCGGGGACCCGGGCATGCAGTTCGACGACACCATTCACCGCTGGCATACCTGCAAGGGATCCGGTCGACAAAACTGCACCAACCCCTGCAGTGAATACCTGTTTCTGGACAACTCCGCCTGTAATCTCGCAAGCTTGAACCTGATGAAGTTTCGCACTGAAGATGGCTTCGATAGCGAACGCTTTGCAGCCGCCTGCCGAATCTTCATCATCGCCCAGGACATTATCGTCGACCGATCCTCCTACCCAACCGAAGGCATCACTTACAATTCGCATTGGTTCCGCACACTGGGCCTGGGCTATGCCAACCTCGGGGGCTTACTGATGAGTTATGGGTTGGCTTATGACAGTGATCGTGGACGCCAACTGGCGGCGGGGATCACCGCTCTGATGACTGGATCCGCTTACCGTGCGTCGACTGAACTCGCCGAGGTCAAAGGTCCCTTCGACGGCTATCGGGATGCACGCTTTTGGGGTGTGCCCAATCCACCCGCAGCTGATAATATCGATTGTATGCTAGAGGTGATGGAGCAGCACCGCCAGGCACTCAACCTGATCGGAGAGAGCTGCCCGGATTCGATCCGCAATGCAGCCGCCAAAGCCTGGGACAGCGTGGTCTTGCCCATGCCGGGCTTGTCTTCCAGCAGCAGATGTCCACCGGAAAACAAACAGCACAAGGCCAGTCTTACCTGGGGCTCCTTGCCCAATACGACCTTGCCTATTTCTGTCACCGCCTGGGTGACATTCGCCGCCATGGCGGCGGGCTCCACCACTTCCTGCCCCCCTCCTGCCGCGAGACCATCAAGGGTTGCCAGTCTGTCCTGATGCCCAGGATTCTTCATGCCGCGCCTTCGCTCATATTGTGAAGGTCGATGATATCCTCATCCTCCCCACCACCACCACTTGCGGCTTCGCGCTTCTGTTTGGCAACATCGTTGCGGCGCTCCTGCAGTTTGTTGAGATAGTCGTCGGTGACATCGCCGGTGACATACTCCCCGGTAAATACCGAGCACTCGAAGTCCATCGGCAGCAAGCTGCCCTCTGCGCAGGAAGCAATCAAGTCCTCAATGTCCTGGAACAGCAGCCAGTCCGCGCCGATGGCCTCCCGCACCTGTTCCACTGTCTTGCCGTGAGCGATGAGTTCGCTCACCGCCGGCATGTCGATGCCATAAACATTGGGATAGCGCACCGGCGGAGAGGCGGAACAAAAATAAACATTGCGGGCGCCGGCCTCGCGCGCCATTTCAATGATCTGGCGACAGGTGGTGCCGCGGACGATGGAGTCATCCACCAGCAAGACATTCTTGCCCTGGAACTCCAGGGGAATGGCATTGAGTTTCTGTTTCACCGAACGCTTGCGCTGGCTCTGGCCCGGCATGATGAAGGTACGGCCAATGTAACGGTTCTTGATGAAGCCCTCGCGGAATTTCACTCCCAGGCTGTTGGCCAGTTCCACCGCCGAGGTGCGGCTGGTGTCGGGGATGGGGATCACCACGTCGATGTCGTGGTCGGGACGCTCGCGCTTGATCTTGGCGGCCAGCTTCTCTCCCATTCTCAGGCGCGACTTGTATACCGAGATGCTGTCCATCATGGAGTCGGGACGGGCAAAGTAGACATGCTCGAAAATACAGGGCCGCAATTGGGTCTCGCTGGCGCAAAGCCTGGTCTGCACATTGCCCTCGGCATCAATGTATACCGCCTCGCCCGGCGCCACGTCCCGCACCAGCTCGAAGCCCTGGGTATCGAGAGCCACACTTTCCGAGGCCAGCATGTACTCCATCCCCTTGCGGGTCTTCTTGCGTCCGAACACCAGGGGACGGATGCCGTGACAGTCTCTGAAGCCAACGATGCCATGCCCCGCCAACATGGCAATCGCTGAATAGGCCCCTCGGCAGCGGCGGTGCACCCCAGCCACGGCAGTGAAGACATCTTCGGCCGTCGGTTTGATCTTGTTGAGCCTTTGCAGTTCGTGGGCAAAGACGTTGAGCAGCACTTCGGAATCGGAGTCAGTATTGAGATGACGCAGATCGTCGCGGAAGATGTCGGCGCCAAGGGCCTCGGCATTGGTGAGGTTGCCATTGTGGGCCAGGCTGATGCCATAGGGGGAATTGACATAGAAGGGCTGAGCCAGGGCCGGACCACTGCTGCCGGCGGTGGGGTAGCGCACGTGGCCAATGCCCATGTTGCCAATCAGCAGCTTCATGTGACGGGTATGGAAGACGTCGCGCACCAGGCCATTGTCCTTGCGCAGATTGAGGCGGCCTTTGTCACAGGTGACGATGCCGGCGGCATCCTGACCCCGGTGCTGGAGCACCGTCAGGCTGTCGTACAGGGCCTGGTTGACCGGATATTTGCCGACGATGCCTACTAAACCGCACATTCACTTTGCTCCAATGACTGAATTCACAAATCTCTGTTCTCGCCCCCCTGTAGCAGCGAGCCCTGCTCGCGACCCATCCGATGATCGCGACGGCAATATCCTGTCGCGAGCAGGGCTCGCTGCTACAGGGGGATGGCGGTTTCCGCCTGGCGCCACAGTTGTTCCAGGTATTCCACCGCCTGCAGGGCATAGGGCACCAGACGCGACTGCTCGAACCAGTCCTGGGTAAATTCGAAGGGAATGCTCAGCAGCACCAGCAGAGCCACGATCACACCTCCCCTGAACACCCCAAACAAGCCTCCCAGGGCACGGTCGGCACCCCTGATGCCGCTGCGCTCGGTAAAGCGCGCTATCAGGTTGTTGATCATGGACCCCACAAATACCGTGCCCACGAACAGTATCACCGAAGCCGCCACCCGCCGCAGCGACGGGTTTGAGATCAGCCCGGTCATGTGCTCCGACAGTGGCAGGCTGAACATGCTGGCCACCACGATGGCCGCAAACCAGGAAGCCAGCGACAAGGCCTCCTTGATAAAACCACGGATCACGCCTACCAGCAGGGACAAGCCGACAATCACCAGAATTACTATGTCGATGGTCGCCATGATGCCTCTTCCGCGCAGCCCTACTGGTTCAACTCAGTAATGGTGTAGCGCACCACTAAGCCTTCCAGTTGAAACTCCTCCTGTAATTGACGGCGCAGGTCATCCGCCGCGGCCCTGGTGAGGACCGGCCCCACAAAGACACCACTGAGACGCTGCCCCCCTGAGTCCAGCGCCGCCATGTACCCGCGATGCCCCCGGTTGCGCACCCGGCTCAGCAAGGCCTCGGCGTTGCTCTGCTGGGAAAAGGAGCCCAGACGCACGCTCCAGCCCTCGGGAATGCCCTGCTCATCCAGGCGTGGCAAATCCTCGGGAGGCGCAGCAGGCGCCTCGATGCCCGGCACCTCCTCCAACTCGGCAGCGCGGGCCACGATGGTACTGAAGAAGGCTTCCACCTCATCCTCATCTGCTGCCATCTCGGCCTCGTCTTCTGGATTTACCGCCACCGCGACGCCATTCTGTTCCAGGTCGGCGTCGATCACCGGTCTGACCGGCTCAATCACCGGCACTGGTGGCGTGGTGGGCATGGGAGGAATTTCACGGGCGATTTCCGGTGGAGTGACACCGCTGCCATCCAGCAGCATTGGCACGAAGATGATGGCGAGACAACCGAGGACGATGACGCCGACCAGTCTTTGTTTCGTGGTTTCGTTCAAGATGACCCCAATTCAGAAAGCTGGTGGAACTTGCCAGCCGGTACTTGGCAACCGCCAGGCTAGACATGATCCTGGGCCAACCACTCCAGTACCGCCGTGACCGTAAAGAACGAACCGGTCACCACCACGATATCATCGGAGGACGCCTCGGCCGCCGCCGCCTGGAAGGCATCAAGTACCGACTCGAAGCACATGGCCTGGACCTGTCCGCTGTCAAGGACGTGATTATATAGTATTTTTGCCGGGGCACCCCTGCCTTGTTTGATTTCCCCCACGTACCAGTGACTGACATTGGGGGCCAGGGCGGTCACCACGCCGGCGCTGTCCTTGTCACCCAGCATGGCAATCACCATCCGCACACTGCGGCCTGGGTAGTGGCGAGTCAGGCTGCGTGCCAGGTTGGCCGCGGCATGCGGATTGTGGGCCACGTCCAGCACCAGTTGATAGCCGCGCTGGAATTGCTGGAAACGTCCTGCCAACCTGGCATCCGCCAGGCCACGACCAATGACCTCACGGTTGATCTCGGGGCAGAGTTGACTCAATGCCTGCACCACGGTGGCGGCATTGTCGAGGGGAAAGCCATTGTCCGGCAGGTCACGGTACTCACGGGCAGTGCCGTCCGCCGCCGTCCCACGCCAATGCCAGGTGGCCGGAGTTTCCGCCGCCCACCAATCGAAACTCTGGCCGAGACGCTGCAGCTTGGCCCCGATGCGATCGGCTTCCCGCGCCACTGTCTCCGGCATGTCGCGCTCGCCGTAGAGCCCGGGTCTGCCGTAGCGGAATATGCCCGCTTTTTCATAGCCGATCTTTTCCCTGGTATCTCCCAGCCAATCCATGTGGTCCAACGCCACATTGGTGAGAATGCTGGCATCACCATCGACGATGTTGACCGCGTCCAGACGTCCTCCCAGACCGATTTCCAGAATCAACCAGTCCAGCGGCTGGCGAGAGAACAGATACAGGGCTGCCAGGGTGCCAAATTCAAAATAGGTCAAGGTCACTCCCGCCCTGGAGGCCTCCACCACGGCAAAAGCTTCA
>JBJHAY010000251.1:3519-5397 GCA_050485205.1 Gammaproteobacteria bacterium | reverse complement strand
GTACACGCTGCTTCATGGCCTTGTCGATACGGGAATGATCCACAGAGCCCTCAGGATTCAGACAATAGATAACATCGTATACTGTTGCAACCATGGGAGTACGAGGGCCAAGGGGCAGGTAAAAGTCGGTTGCATGGTAGAGTTCTGCCCTGGCGCCGCGTTCGAAAAGTCGCAGTGTTGAAATGAGGGATTCAGCCTTTCTGGGCAGTGAAACTCTGACTGGCTGAAGCGATAATCCATTGCAAATGGGTGCTGGCCCAAGGAGTTTTCTGAATGCATGGACAATTTCGATACCTCTGGCCGTTGCTGCTTCAGAAAGCCAGGGTAGCAGATCATGGACACTTCGCCCAATACCTGTGCGAGGTTCTGTCAAGGGCGATATGTCAACACAAACCTTACGAGTCATTGTCGCTATGTTCAGTGATCACAGTTTCGGTAACTCAGAGAGCCGCCACAGGCCAAGAATTTTATCGGTAAACCGTTTGTCATCACCTGCGACCCAATCAGATATAAATTCAGTCGGCTGCGGAAACGAAAAAGGAGGCAGACTTAAATCAACAGGTCTGAAGAAGTCAGTTCCCAGCTCAACATTTTTAGTTAGACCTCGGTAGCTGGTGGTCAATAGCCAAGTAGAGCCTGAACTCCTAAAATTATTAATCAGCTTCAAAGAATCACGCAGCTTGAGGTGTATGAGACAATCGCGGCACAGAATCAGATCGGACTTAGGCAGTGGGTCGACGACTAAATCCATGACTTTAAAAGAAAGCGTATCGGAACGATATTTCCTTCTATTGGACTCGATGAGCTGGTCGACAATATCGACACCCAGATAATGCACGGAGGACAGGTCTACTTGGCTCATCCAATTGAAATCACCACAAGGGGCATCGATAATGGATGTTATATCGTACTTTTTCAATAAACTTGAAACTTCGTTGCGTATACCTTCTGTATGGGAAATGTCAGAGCCAATTCCGGAAAGCGATTCCGAGCCCGGATTGAAGCCACCAGAACGGTGGATTTTTGTGAACTGGTACTTACGATCCTTTCTAAGGAATAGCAATCTTGCAGATCTATACTGAATAAAATGGATGATTCCTTTAAGCGTTACCATTTTATGGAAACCTGATTGACAATTAATGACCAATTCGATTTATGTTTAACTGGAAAATTCTAGAAAATTGGCACCGAATCCATCTGCGCGCCACAATCAACTGATAAACAAAGTTAGCAGCTGATAATGGGGAAAGCTGTACAAAGCGATAAAACGAAATTTTACGAATACTGAGAGTATTAATTGTGAGAGACAAACGGGATTTAGCCATACTTTTGCAGGCAAGAATAGTTGATGATCGTGAGATCTGTATTGCATATCTCAGCAAATCATAATATCTATCCAGCATATGCACACTAAGTGCACGGTGTGTAATTGGGCTTGATGTTCTAAGACTGTCAATTATTTTTTGAAGGTTATGAAGAGCCGCTGCCTGATCAGAAAAATTGCGGACATTGGGTTCGGACAAAGTAATTGACATTGGGTTTTCGCAATGCACATAAAAATATACAGGAACATACATGATTCTGTCAGACGCTAGTAATGCCCTGATGGAAAAATCCACATCTTCATAATATACACCAGCCCTAAATTTTAGACCCCTAGATTTCAAAAATTTTCTCTTGTATAGGTATAGCCATGCAGTACCGCAAATAGTGTTTGTACATATAAAATCATAGCCGGTACAGATTTCCTGATGATTTTTACAGTAATAGTTATTGTATTTAAGATTAGATTCATTGTCAGCCTCAATAACAAAATCACCCATCAAAATATCCAGTTTTTTCTCGACAGACAATCGAATCATTGAGCCAAGTGTATTT
>JBJHAY010000251.1:0-3509 GCA_050485205.1 Gammaproteobacteria bacterium | reverse complement strand
CCCCGCCGGCGCCCCCCCCCCCCCCCGCCCCCCCCCCCCCCCCCACCCCCTGCCAGCCCGGACCCGGGTCCCTCCCGCTGGGGAACAGGACCAGGCCGACCACTCCCAGCCCCCCCACCAAAACCACCCAACAACCGACCCAGAAGCTTCCCCACAGACAATCGAATCATTGAGCCAAGTGTATTTGGAATAAGATAATCATCTGCATCGACAAAAATCACATACTCACCTTGAGCTTTTGAAAGCCCGATATTTCTCGCTCCCCCCGGCTTCACATTTTCATGATCGATACATGTGACACGAGGATATTTAGTTGAAAAACTGTTGACCAAGTCTGAAGTTTTGTCGGTTGAACCATCATTGCAAACAATAATCTCATACCTGTCCTTTGGAATATCCTGTTCGCAGAGAGATTCCAGGCAACGGATTATATGATCCTCTGCATTATAGGCGGGGATGATAACACTGATATCAATTATGGATTCCGTTGAAGTATTCATTGGTTAAGCGAACATTTTCCTGTATGAAAAACCCTTGCTGAATAACTACAGACTACCCATGTCCGCCATTTGTCGAAATATTGAATTTTTTTCGATCAATTCGGAATAACTCCCCGAATCTATCGCCTTTCCTTCGGACATTAGATAGATCCTGTCACAATTCTTGGTTGTTGTAAGGCGGTGAGCTATCAACACAATGGTTTTTTTCCCGGAAAAGTCGAGTATTGCATCCATGATAAGCCTCTCTGTAATTCCATCGAGGGCGCTGGTGGCTTCATCGAACACAAGCACCTCCGCGTCATGGTAGAGCGCCCTGGCCACGCCAATGCGCTGTCTTTGCCCTCCTGACAGTTGCACCCCTCTTTCACCCACCACAGAATCAAGCCCCTTGGGCAGCTGGCTGACGAATTCATCAAGGTGCGCCAGTCGCGCCGCGGTTTCTACCTTATCATCATCGATCAGCTCATCAGGAAGGCCTAAGGCGATATTCCTACGGATACTGGCGTCCGCCAGAAATAGCTGCTGGGCAACGAAACCCAAGCTGCTCTGCCATTGGTGACGATTGGTATCCGTCAGCGGTGTGTCGTCGATCAGCACTTCACCGCTGTCAGGCCTGATCAAGCCGAGCAGAACATCGATGGTGGTGGACTTTCCAGAACCGGACGAGCCCACCAATCCGATCACCTGTCGAGCGGGGATTTCAAGCGTCAGGCCCTTCAGTGCCGGCTTGTCCGCGCCTGGATAGGTGAATTGGATATCCCGTAACAGTATGCGCTCGCGGGGAACCAGTGGAGGGGTATCCGCCTCTAACCCATGGCCGGGGCGGGTATCCATGCTGGCCCTCAGATCGGCGCGGAGGTTATCGAAGGCTGAAAGATTTCCTCTGATGCTGCTGATACTGCCATAGATTTGCTGGAATGCCGGCAACAACTTGAAACCCGCCATGGCGTATATCGCCAGAATGGGCAGGATGGCGCTCAAATCGCCGCGGTGGGATGCTACTAGAAAGAGCACCAGGAAAACCACGGTGCCGAAGGCGATCAATTCCATCAAGTAGCGGGGAACCTGACTCAGCACCTGAATTCTTGCGGCTGCTTTCGCTGATTGCTCGCTGGCGTTCCTGAAGTTGTCGACAGTGTGTGCCTGCCGATTGAGCAGCAGGATATCCTTGATGCCACCAAACCCCTCGTTCATCAGCCTGAAACGCCGCTCCTCTGCAACAGACAGGTTGACGCCACTGCGGGACAGGTTGCGCCGCACCGTGTTGTATAGCACCCAGTAGGCCCCGCTGAATACCAGGAGACCGGTAAAGGCAACAACGGGGTTATAGATGAAGATGGCCACCGCCATGAAAATCGCCATGACGAGCTTGGCATTCATTTGCATGACGGGGTTGATGATCCCGCCAGTTACCCGTTCACATTCCCTGGCTATGCGATTGGTTAACGCGCTGCTGTTATTGGTGGCGTGGAATAGCCAGGGTTGGCGCATATAGTAAGCGAACAGGCGGCTGCTCAGCTCTGCGCCCACCTGGTTGCCGTATACGGACAATCGCCAGACGGTCACGGTGGACACCACGGCGGCCAGGGTAAGTATCACCATGGCGAGAATACCCACCACCAGCAGGAAATCGGGAGGGCGAGGGAGACCGGACAACTGGTAGAGGTAGGCCAAGGCTCCATCCCCGTGCACTTGCTCCAGGTCGCCCACCAACGCCATAAATGGGCCAATGGCCATCACGCCAGCCACTTCCAGAAGCGACATCAATATCACCAGGATCTGTAAACGCAACAGTTTTTTGCGTTGATCCTCTGTGAGCAGTTTATAGAGTTCTTTTAGATTGCTTAGCATGGTTTTGACTTTGAGGGTGATGGGTTTCGCTTTGCTCAACCCATCCTACAGTCGGGCTTGAAGCTGGACACGCTACCGCCCTACCCTGTTTCAAGCATCATGGTGGCGTGGCACTTCCGTTATGCCGCCATCAGGCAAGGCAGCTTGCCTGAGAGCCGTGGTGATTCAATCGATGGTTAGCTCAGCCCACCGCCACGGCATCCATGTCCAGCGACAGGGTTTTTTCTCCACCCAGGATCCTTACCAATACCTGGATGCGTTTGTCGGATTCGGCCATGTGGAAGACCCCATCCAAACCGGCAAGGGGGCCGCTGACAATGGCCACCAGCTCACCTGGGATCAGGCGTCTGGACATGGCGACGGGTTGTGCCTCCAGTGCCGCTTCCCTGGCGCGAATCTGATGGATAATCTGCTCATTCACCGCCACGGGCCTGCCCGCGACGCGCACCAAGTCCTGAACGCCCTGGGTGGAGCGCACCGGCGCCAGACTCTGGTGTGACGGGTCGACGCAAATGAACAGGTAACCGGGAAACAGCACTTCGCGAAGGCGCTGCCAGCGGCCCCTGTGGCGCTTGTCGATTGAGATGTGTGGCAGGTAGGTGGTGAAACCCTGGTTGGTAAGGTGCGCCACAGCCCGTTGTTCCTGGCGCGGCTTGCAGCGCACCGCGTACCAGCGCGGTGCGCTGGTTGCGTGGTGATCCGTTTGACTTGGCGCGCTGTGCATAAAGTCCCTTTCGTCACAAATTGATCATGCGCATGACCAGGTTGATATCCGATCCGCCGAATTCCAGGGCCTTTTCCTTGGCCATGTGCCATTCCTGGTCCCGCTCCCCCGCCAGGGTCTTGTACTCGGCGATCAGCGCCCAGGTAGCGGCGTGGGCCGGGCGTAGCCGGGCCGCGTGGCGCAACAGATCAAGGGCTTCCCCGTAGTGTTTGTCTTCCAGCGCCGGGGCGCCCTGCTGGCGGGCCAGGGTGTGCCCTTTCCAGCCATGGATCTGCGCCGCCAGGTTGAGCATGTCCGGATGGTTGGGAGTAAACCCCAGGGCGCGGTCAATGGCGATTTCGGCCCTGATGATGCCGTCCAGTTGCGGTTGTCCATCATCCGCGCGCCAGTTGGCCACTTCGTGGCGGGCATCGACATAGGCCAGATCCGCCAGC
>JBJHAY010000250.1:0-5433 GCA_050485205.1 Gammaproteobacteria bacterium | reverse complement strand
CCTTCCCCCCGCTTTGAAGCGTTTTCCCGGGCGTCGTCAGGACGGAAACGAGCGAGGACTGTCTGAGGAGCGCAGCGACGAGTTCCGCAGCGCCGGCCTGGCGATGCTCGGAGGCTGAAGGCGGGGGGAAGGGGGTGCCGCTCCCTGGCTGACCAACAAAGGGCGGGTCACAACACAAAAACCAACCAAGAGTAACGTGGATACCGATCCCTGGCTGACCAACAAAGGGTGGGTACCAAGACAAATAACCACCGAAGCAGGAGCGCCGCGCCTCAGACTTGATAAAAGTCCCGGTACCACGCCACAAAGCGCGCCACCCCCGCTTCGATCGGCGTGGCAGGCTTGTAGTCCACATCCCGGATCAGAGCATCCACGTCAGCATAGGTGTCCGGCACATCCCCCGGCTGCATCGGCAGCAGATTCTTGCTGGCTTTCATCCCCAGACAGTCTTCCAGAATCTCAATATAGCGCAGCAACTCCACCGGGTTGTTGCTGCCGATGTTGTACAGCCGGTAGGGCGCCTTGCTGCTGGCGGGATCGGGATCAGCGCCATCCCACTCGGGATTGGGCGTCGCCACCTTGTCCAAAGTCCGCACCACGCCCTCGACAATGTCATCAATGTAGGTGAAATCACGGCGGTGATGGCCGTAATTGAAAACATCGATGGGCTCTCCGGCAAGAATCTTGCGAGTGAAGATGAACAGCGCCATGTCCGGGCGTCCCCAGGGACCATAGACCGTGAAGAAACGCAGACCCGTGGTGGGCAGGCCGAACAAATGACTGTAAGTATGGGCCATCAATTCATTGGCTTTCTTGCTGGCGGCATAGAGGCTCACCGGGTGGTCCACATTGTTGTGGACGGAAAAGGGCATGCTGGTGTTGGCGCCGTAGACCGAACTGCTGGAAGCATAGACCAGGTGTTCTACCTGGTGGTGACGGCAAGCTTCCAGGATGTTGACGAAGCCCTCCAGATTGGCGCTGACATAGGCCTGGGGATTGATGAGAGAGTAACGAACTCCTGCCTGGGCAGCCAGATTCACCACCCGCTGGGGGCGATGCCGCGCGAACAAGCCGTTCAAGGAAGACTGGTCCTCGATACTGAATTGTCCGAAAGTGAAGCCGCTATGTGCCTGGAGCTTCTGCAGCCGCGCTTGCTTCAAAGTGACATCATAGTAATCGTTCAGATTATCGATTCCGATGACTTCATCGCCCCTCGTCAGCAGTCGCAGGCTCAAAGCCTGACCGATGAATCCAGCGCATCCGGTGACAAGTATTTTCATGCCGAGCTGTCCTTGAACCGCTATCGAATGGCCTGTTGGCTCAACACGGCACGGTAAGGCAATGGGTTGAAAGCCTGTGCATTATAAACAAAGACTCCACAGACGTCCGCGCGGGATTTCAAGTATTTCACCGTGCTATACTGCCGCCTCTTCAGCGGCAGGTACACATGCAAAAATTCTCCACCATTGGCCTCATCGGCAGGCCTGGCAACCCCGAAGTGGCCGACTCCCTGGCACAACTGATGGCGGTATTGTCCACATACCAAGGCCTTGATTTATTACTGGATGATGCCTGTGCTCCACTATTGGCGGCGGGCTTGCAGGCCCGGGTGTGCCCGCGGGAAGACATGCGTCACTGTGACCTGGTGATCGTGGTGGGCGGGGATGGCAGCATGCTCAAGGTGGCGGCCATGTTGGCGGACTGGGGAATCCCCGTGGTGGGCGTCAACCGCGGCCGACTTGGTTTTCTAACTGATATCAGGCCCGAAGCCATCGAGTACAAGATTGCCCAGGTGTTGGCGGGTGAATACAAAGTGGAGCCGCGCTTCCTGCTGGATGCCTCGGTCATGGACGCCCAAGGCAATCAGCGCTTGATCGGCTCAGCCCTCAATGATGTGGTGTTGCACCCCGGAGTGGCGGCGCAAATGATCGAATTTGAACTGGCCATCGATGGCGAACTGGTTTACAACCAAGTCTCCGATGGCTTGATTGTGGCCACTCCCACCGGCTCCACGGCTTATTCCATGTCGGCTGGTGGGCCCATCATGCATCCCAAGCTGGATGCCCTGGTGTTGGTGCCCATGTATCCGCACAGTCTCAGCAGTCGTCCCATTGTCATTGATGCCGGCAGTGAAATCAGCATCGTGGTGGGTGACCGCCACAGCATCATGCCCCAGGTGAGTTGTGACGGTTCCGTGGAGCACACCGCCCAGGCCGGAGACCGCATCACCATCCGCAAGAAGGCCAGGCAGCTCAAGCTGCTGCATCCGGCCAACTACAACTACTATGAAACCTGCCGCAGCAAACTGGGCTGGAGTCATCAGCCAGGCAAGGTGTGAGGGCAAGGCCTCATGTTCAGCGTCATTGAAGCGCCCCTGGATCAAGACCTGTCGGAATTCAGCCGTCTGTTGTGGCAGCAGCGGATTTCCCATCGTGTGGTGAGGTTGGATGACAGGCAGGTGCTGGCTTTGCCCAAGGAGGCGAAAGTCCAGGAAGTCATGGCCCTGTACGAACGCTGGCGCGCCGGCGAGATAATACCCGCGCAACAGGATAATACCGACATCGGAGGCTACTTCGACTTGCGCGGAACTCTGCATGGGGCTTTCCAGGCTTTTACCGCCGCGCCCCTGACGATGATTCTGGTGGGGGTATGCCTGGTGCTGGCCTTCGCCACCCGTCTCGGTGATGACAGGGCATTGGTGCAGATATTTCTGTATCCGGATTTCAGTCGAGGCACCAGCGTTATCCATCTTGACCGGGTGATCGAAAATTTCAGCCTGGTGCAGTTCTTGAAGATGGTTTCACCGATGCTGCTGCATTTTTCACTGCTGCATATTGCCTTCAACATGCTCTGGTTGTGGGAATTGGGCAAGCGCATCGAAGCGGTGCAGCCGAGTTGGGCCATGGCGATCCTGGTGGTGGTGCTGGCCCTGGTATCCAACACAATTCAGTATTTCCATGGCGGCGGCAATAACTTCGGCGGCATGTCCGGCGTGGTCTATGGACTGTTTGCCTATATCTGGATGTGGCAACTGTTTGATCCTGCCAAGGGACTCAATTTGCCTGGGGCTTTGATTTTTTTCATGTTATTGAGCCTGTTGATCATCACCCTGCTGGGGCTGGACATGATCGCCGATGCCGCCCATGTGGGGGGCTTGGTTTGCGGCCTGGTATATGGCGCCAGTGTGGCCATCATCAGTCGTATTCGCAGAGTCATGGCGACAGGCAGATCCACCTATTGATCCTGGGAGCAAAGTGATGAGCGGATTTACGGGCACCTTCGAGCAGTTGCTGGAGAGCATCACGCCGGAAGTCCATCAAAACCTCAAGCGGGCGGTGGAACTGGGGCGTTGGGCCAATGGCGAGCGGCTGCGTCCGGAACAGGTGGACTTGTGCCTGCAAGCCATCATTGCCTATGAAGCCCGCAATCTGCCCCCCGAGCAAAGGGTGGCCTACATTGATCGCAACAAGAAACAGGGCAGCACGCCATGCGGGAACTAGGCCGAGGTCAATTGCACAAGTTGCGTGGGCGTCTCGACCGCCCCGTCAGCTATGAGTTGCCGCTTGGCGACAGCAGCGTGCCCTTGAATCAGTTCTTGGGCAAGGCTGTGCGGTTGCAATATGAGGGGCGTATCTCTTGTGTCAACTGTGGCCGGGTCACCAGCAAGAGCTTCAACCAGGGTTATTGCTACCCCTGTTTCCAGAAACTGGCGGAGTGTGACGGTTGCGTGATCGCGCCGGAAAAATGTCACTATGACGCCGGCACCTGCCGCGATCCTCTGTGGGGCGAGGAATTCTGCATGCAGGACCATGTGGTCTACTTCGCCAACTCATCGGGCATCAAGGTGGGTATCACCCGGGCCTCGCAGATTCCCACCCGTTGGGTGGACCAGGGGGCGGTGCAGGCCTTGCCGATATTGCGGGTGCGTACCAGGCAGCAGTCGGGATTTGCCGAAGTGATGTTCCGGCGCCACATTGCCGACCGTACCAACTGGCGGGAAATGCTCAGGGGGGAGAGCGAAGCACTGGATCTGGCAGCCGAGCGTGACCGCTTGCTGGAGGAGTGCCGCAGTGAACTGGATGATCTCAGACAGCAATTCGGCCTGCATGCCATCAATGTCTTGAATGGCATGAGCGTCACCGAGATCCAGTACCCAGTGCGGGAATACCCAGGCACCATAAACTCATTCAACCTCGACAAAAACCCAGTCGCGGAGGGCATCCTGCTGGGTATCAAGGGGCAATATCTGATTTTCGACAGCGGTGTCATCAATGTCCGCAAATACACAGGTTATGAAATTTCCGTTCACGTTTGAACCAGTATTCACCAAGGAAAATCAACATGCGTGAGGCACAGGCCAGCACCACCTATCTCAAGGACTATCGTGTTCCGGACTTTTTGATTGATGAAACCCACTTGCAGGTGGATTTGTTCGAGGATCGCACGTTGGTGTCCTCGCGACTGCTGATGCGGCGCAACCCCGCTGCGGCAACCCAGGATGCCACATTGCGCCTGGATGGCAGCGAGCAGCGCTTGATATCCCTGGCAATCGATGGCCAGGCGCTTGCCGAAGACCGTTATCAAGTGGATGCCGAAGGGCTGACGATCGGCGGCTTGCCCGAGCGTTTCGAACTGGTCTGTGTCTCCGAGATCAAGCCCCAGGACAACACCAGCCTGGAAGGCCTGTACCAATCCGGCAGCATGTTCTGCACCCAGTGCGAGGCGGAAGGGTTCCGCAAGATCACCTATTATCTCGATCGCCCCGATGTGCTGTCGGTGTTCACCACTACCATCAGTGCCGAACGTTCCCGCTATCCGGTGTTGTTGTCCAACGGCAACCTGTTGCAATCGGGTAGTGACGAGGATGGGCGACATTGGGCCACCTGGCACGATCCTTTTCCCAAACCCAGCTACTTGTTTGCCCTGGTGGCGGGTAACCTGAAGTCAGTGGAAGACAGCTTTGTAACTTGCTCGGGCCGCCAGGTCAAACTGCAAATATTTGTCGAGGCAAAGGATCTGGACAAGTGCGGCTTTGCCATGGACTCCCTGAAACGCGCCATGCGCTGGGACGAGGAAGTCTACGGCCGTGAATACGACCTTGATATATTCATGATCGTGGCGGTGGATCATTTCAACATGGGGGCCATGGAGAACAAGGGCCTGAATATCTTCAATTCGTCCTGTGTGCTGGCCAATACCGCCATCACCACTGACGCCGCCTTTCAGCGCATCGAGGCCATCGTGGCCCATGAGTATTTTCACAACTGGTCAGGTAACCGCGTCACCTGCCGGGACTGGTTCCAGCTGAGCCTCAAGGAAGGCTTTACCGTGTTCCGGGACGCTTGCTTTTCCGCCGACATGGGTTCACCCACGGTGAAGCGGGTGGAGGATGTGAGTCTGCTGCGCACCCTGCAATTCGCCGAGGATGCCGGC
>JBJHAY010000249.1:4512-5472 GCA_050485205.1 Gammaproteobacteria bacterium | reverse complement strand
TCCCCCTTTTTTTCCCCTCGCCACGGCGCACTCCGGGACCCCTGCGTCGCGCGCCGGCCTCGCTCCTACAGGGTGACTTGGTGGGTCCAGCCGTAGGGGTCGTCGCGCTCGCCTTTTTGCAATTGATTGAGCAGGTCGTAGAGCCTTTGCATGACCGGCCCCACCTTTTCACCATTGGCGTGAAAGTGGTGCCAGCGGTTGTCAAACCAGATTTTACCCACTGGAGACAGCACCGCCGCCGTGCCACAGGCGGCCATTTCCTCGAATTCGCCGATCTCCTTGCGCAGATCGATGGGACGGGTTTCCACCTGCATGCCCATGTCATGAGCAGCAATATCCATGATCGAGCGACGGGTGACGCTGGGCAGAATGGCGCGGGAATCCGGTGTTACCAGGCGGTTGCCACGCATGGCCACGATGATGTTGGCCGAGCCTGCCTCTTCCAGATAGCGACGTTCGGCGGCATCAAGATAGAGGGCTTCGTTGGCCCCCAGTTCCTGGGCCTTGCGGGTGGCCATGAGGCCGCCGGGATAGTTGGCACCGGCCTTGACATCACCGGTTCCCAGGGGGGCGGCGCGATCAAAGTCGGTCACCGCCAGGGAAATTGGTTGCAGTCCGCCAGACTTGTAATAGGGGCCCACTGGAGACACGAAGACCCTGAACTCATAGCTGGGCGCGGGACGCAGGCCGAGATTGGCACCGACACCGATCAGCAGTGGACGGATGTAAAGCGAGGCGCCGCTGCCATAAGGGGGGACCCAGGCGGCATTGGCCCGTACCGCCTGCTCCACGCCATGGATGAACAAGTCGGTGGGTACCCTGGGCATGGAAAGACGATCGGCGGTATTCTGCATGCGCTCCGCATTCAGTGTCGGGCGGAACAGCAAAATGCGGCCATCGGCGGCGGTCTGGGCCTTGAGCCCCTCGAAGCACTGCTGTGCATAATGCAGGGCCGATGAC
>JBJHAY010000249.1:0-4502 GCA_050485205.1 Gammaproteobacteria bacterium | reverse complement strand
CCTTCATGCAGGGTGATCATTTCAGAGGTGATCAATTCTCCCTCTGACCACTGACCATCCGCGAAGGTGGCGCGGAAGCGGAAATCGGTCTTGGTGTAGGTAAAGCCGAGGCGACCCCAGTCGATGGCTTTCTTTTCAATGGCTGTCGCGGACAATGTCATACCCTTCCTTCGCGGACGCGTGCGCCCTTCTCGCCCAAAAAATCCCCGTATTATAAATGAAGCGCGCCAAACCGCCATGGCTATTGCTCATGCACTGATAATCAGAAGCTGTCTTGGCATCCGTCGGATCAGGCTTTAACATGCGGACTTTTTGAGCAGGGGACTGGACTATTCATGAATATCGCAGCTGCCCCCATCCCCCTGGATGAGATCAAGGCCTGTGGTGGACTGGTGGACATAGGCGCCAATCTTGGGCATGAAAGCTTTCAGCGGGATTTGCCAGCGGTATTGACCGCTGCTTCCGCCGCGGCAGTCAAGCACATCGTGGTGACCGGCACCAGCGTCGCCAGCAGCGAGCAGGCCTTGCAATTGGCCCATGACCATTGCGGCATGCTTACTTGTACCGCCGGCATTCATCCCCATGAAGCCACCTCTTGTACCGAGTCCTCCCTTGCTGCCATCAAGCAGTTATGTGTCGATGAGGCAGTAGTCGCACTGGGCGAAATGGGGCTGGATTTCAATCGCGACTATTCGCCACGTCCCGCCCAGGAAAAAGCCTTTGAGGCACAACTGGCATTGGCATGCGAGTTGGGCATGCCGGTATTCTTGCATGAGCGAGATGCCCATGAGCGATTCTTCGCCATTCTCAAGGACTTCCGGGATCATCTGCCACGTGGTGTCGTGCACTGTTTTACCGGGGACAAACAGGCGCTGTATCACTACCTGGATATTGACATGCACATCGGCATCACCGGATGGGTCTGTGATGAGCGTCGAGGCAAGCACCTGCATCCTCTGTTGCGGGATATTCCAGCACAACGCCTTATGCTGGAAACCGACGCTCCCTACCTGTTGCCACGGAATATTCATCCCAAACCCACTGGGCGCCGCAATGAGCCTGCCAACCTGCCGTGGGTGCTGACCGTGGTCGCTGCCTGCAGGGGTGTTTCAGAAGTAGAGGTGGCGCGGGACAGTACCATGGCTGCACAAGCTTTTTTTGGTCTGGAGGGAACCGGGGCTATTATTTGTGGTGAAGACTCTGCTATAGTGCATCCAACTTGAAAAGGCAGCACTAATTGGATGAATAATAGAAGGAAATTCCTCCAGGCGTTATTGGCCACAGGCAGCGTCGTTTGTCTTGATGGCTGTCAATCACACGGTCCCCTCCGCGGATTCCCCTCCCCCAGAAAAAATGATAGTGCAGATGATGATGCCAGCCTGCTGATTGGCGAGGATGGCGTGGTGTCGATGCAGGAGCTGGAAACCCAGGAGCTGAGCGCGGACAATTACCAGCATCTGGAAGAAAATCTGGACGTAGTGGACATCCTCACAGAGGAAGAGGAAATTGAACGTTACCTGGCCAAGATTCGCAATTTCGACGCGGATTTTGCCGATGACATCTACCTTGATGCCCATGGCAGGCGCTTATTGCCACCAACCCTGGCGCGGCTGGAACGGGTTCAATCCTATGTGGGGCATGGCAACTTCAACCTCGTCGGTTATGACGAAATGCTGTTTTACGCCCGCAATTACTCCCAGATCGGCGCCTTCGAGCGGGAGGAAATCGACTTCATGGAGGAAGTATTCTTTACCGATGCCACCCGCTACGGCTTTTATGGTGGCAAGGTCAATCATGAGATCAACAACATCATCGACTCGCGCTCAGTGGTGAAGATTCCCGGAAGCGGTCACTACTTGTTGAAAGGCGACTCCCTGCAACGCTATGAACAGCTGCGCGCCGACATCGGCCCACAAATGTTACTGACTTCTGGCGTGCGTAACGTTGTCAAGCAGATGCACCTGTTTCTGGCCAAGACCCATCAGTCCAACGGCAATCTTTCCAAGGCTTCGCGTTCACTTGCGCCTCCCGGTTATTCCTTTCACGGCATCGGGGATTTCGACGTGGGCAAGGTGGGCATGGGAGAGAAGAACTTCACCGATGACTTCTCCCACACCGAGGAGTTCCGGCGCATGATCCGTCTTGGCTACATCGACATACGCTATCCGGATGACAATCGTTACGGGGTGCGTTACGAACCCTGGCATGTGAAGATCGTCTGACCGCTGAAGTCCGGTGGTTTGCGTGGCAAGTCCATGGCCGTCTGGTGTGATTGGCCGCCTGTCTTATACTTGTAGTCCCTGCCGCTGCAAAAACGCCCGTGTCATGGCTTGATCAAAAGGCCAGCACAACTCTTCATCTCCATCCATCATCTTCAATACAGGAATTTTTATTCCATATTTTGCCATCAGCAATTCGTTGTCGGCAATTTCACATGGTTGCATTTCCAGCACGCCTTCACGCAAGAGGGGCAGCAGCAGTGCTTCTGCCTGCTCGCAGAGGTGACAGCCCAATGTGGTGTAAAGCAGGATGGTTCTCATGAAGCAAGCCCACGGGATGCCAGGCGTTTCGCTACCGCGGCGAGCAGTGCAGGTCCGTGATAGATGAAGCCGGTGTAGATTTGTACCAGGCTGGCGCCAGCTTCGATCTTGGCTGCGGCATCTTCAGCGGTGCCGATGCCCCCGGCGGCGATTACCGGACTTTTACCTCCCAGGGCCTGGCATAGTTTGCGGGTTACTGCAGTGGCCTGGCTGGTCAAGGGTTTGCCACTGAGGCCTCCCGCTTCCCCTGCGAAGGGAGAATGTTGCACTCCTTCGCGAGCGAGGGTGGTATTGGTGGCGATCACCCCCTCGACGCCGGCAGTCAGAAAGGTGCTGGCGATTTGCGCGATTTCCTCGTCGCTGAGATCCGGCGCAATTTTTACCAGCAGCGGCACATGGCGTGCATGCTCGGCTGCAAGTTCTCCCTGTGCCTGCTTGAGACTGGCCAACAGTTCCGCCAGGGCAGTGCCAAATTGCAGACTGCGCAGACCTGGCGTGTTGGGGGAACTGAGATTGATGGTGATGTAGTCGGCGTAGGCATAGACCTTGCGCAGACAGTACAGATAGTCTTCCTGTGCCCGCTCCACCGGGGTGTCCAGGTTCTTGCCGATATTGACGCCGACGATACCGCGGTAACGCCGTTGTCGCAGCCTCGATACCAGGTGATCGACCCCCTTGTTGTTGAAGCCCATGCGATTGATGATGGCTTCTTCGGGCTCGAGCCGAAACAGCCGTGGCTTGGGATTGCCAGGCTGTGGTCGCGGGGTGATGGTGCCGACTTCGATGAAGCCGAACCCCAGACTGCCCAGGGCATCGATATAGTCGCCGTTCTTGTCGAGACCGGCGGCCAGCCCAACGCGATTCGCAAAATCCAGCCCCAGCAAACTGTGCCTGTCTTCCACCAAGTGTTCCCGCAACAATCCGCTCAGGCCGAGGCTGTGCAGCAGCTTCAAGGCACCCAGCCCCAGATTGTGTGAGGTCTCGGCGGGTAACAGAAACAATAGGCGGCGGCACAACTTGAACAACATGCGGGTCTGATCCTGGTGAACTGATCGAGGGGCGACTATAGCCACGGCATGTGCTGCTGGCAAGCCTGCAAGCCCAAGTGACAGGCGCCAACGATGATTCAGATGTCCGCACGGTTCCAATCTGCAGCGCTTTGGCTATAGAATCAATGCTTTTGGGCCGTCTGGACGGTCACATCCAACAAGAGCAGCAGAGAATAACCGCCCATGAGTCACAATCAGTCGATCATCACCCTCAAGGAATGGCTTTCCCAACAGATCATTGGACAGGAAAAGCTGATCGACCGCCTGCTGATAGCCCTTCTCGCCGATGGTCACCTCTTGGTTGAAGGGGCACCAGGCCTGGCCAAGACCAAGGCCATCAAAAACCTTTCCGATGCCATAGAAGGCGACTTTCACCGGATTCAATTCACCCCCGACCTGCTGCCCAGCGACATCACCGGCACTGAAATCTACCGCCCCGAGGATGGCAGTTTCCGCTTTCAGCACGGCCCGATATTCCATAACCTGGTGTTGGCCGATGAAATCAACAGGGCCCCCGCCAAGGTACAATCAGCACTGCTGGAGGCGATGGCCGAGCATCAGGTGAGCGTGGGCCGGGAAACCTTCAAGCTGCCCAAGCTGTTCCTGGTGATGGCGACCCAGAACCCCATTGAGCAGGAAGGCACCTATCCACTGCCGGAAGCCCAGCTTGACCGCTTCCTGATGCATGTCACCGTGGACTATCCCGACACTGATGCCGAGCGCAAGATTCTGCGCCTGGTGCGCGAGGAGGCGCTCGGCACACCGCACAAGCCACCGACCGTGGTATCTCAGGAAGTGCTGTTTGCGGCGCGTCAGGAAGTGCTGGCCATCCACATGGCCGAGGCAGTGGAAGAATATATCCTGCAGTTGGTGATGGCCACCCGCCGCCCCGCCACCTACAGTCAGCAACTGG
>JBJHAY010000248.1:0-5474 GCA_050485205.1 Gammaproteobacteria bacterium | reverse complement strand
CAGCCTGAACAGGATGCCGAGCCCTTGGCGGCGCTTCCCGCGGAGCAGTTTCTGGCGCGTTTGCAGCGGGAATTTGGTTATCGCTGTGGACGCCTGATCAGGGTGGGACAGCGTGTCTGTTATCCGCTGAGCCTGGTGAGAGCCCGGGAGCAGATTCGGCCGGGACTGGTCTTGCTGGGCAATGCCGCGCATTTCCTCCATCCCGTGGCGGGACAGGGCTTCAATCTGTCGCTGCGCGAGGCCATGATGTTGGCGGAGGTGTTGAGCAATGCCCGCCGTCAAGGCAGGGACTTGGGAGACCATGGTCTGTTGATGGACTATGCTCGTGGCTGCGAGGCTGATCAGGATAGCACCATTGCTTTCAGTCACTACATGACCAAACTTTTTTCCTCGTCCAGTGAAAGTTTGGCCTGGCTGCGTAAATTCGGCATGCTGGGCATTGATCTGCTGCCACCCCTCAAGCAGACATTCAGTAGTCGTGCCATGGGCTTGGCAGCCCGGCGGGCATTTAGTGAGTGACTGGCAATGACCATAGGTGATGATAATTCAGCCCCGCAAGCACTGGAACAAGCGCTGCTGCACACTGACTTCCGTGAAGCTGTGCATGAACTGGAGGCCGTGCTGGCGCCCGACTTCATCGAGATAGGCCCGCATGGACAGGTTGTGGAACGCAGGCAAGTGATTCAGTGGTTGTTGACCAAGGACCCCGCCGCGCGCTGGGACTTCAGCGACTGGCAGCAACAGGCGCTTGCCCCTGGATGGGTGCTGCTGAATTATCATGCGCGCCAGGTGGCTCCCCTGGCCTCGGGCTCCAGTGGTTCACGGCGTGCGTCCCTGTGGCGTCGGGATGAATCTGGTCAGTGGCAACTGGTATTTCATCAGGCCACCCCCGTGCTGTTGTCTTGAGGCTGCCGACATCATCCATATTGCCCTGCATTTCCTCATACCTTTAGTCGTGGCCTTGGTTTTTTTCCGGCCGCGCTGGCGCCATGCCTGGGGGCTGATGATGCTGACGATGCTGGTGGATGTGGATCATGTACTGGCTGATCCAATATATGATCCGGGCCGTTGCAGCATCGGTTTTCATCCATTGCATACAGCGGTTCCCATCGCCATATACGTCCTGCTGTCATTATTTCCTGTTACTCGTCTGGCAGGCCTTGGCTTGGTGATTCACATGTTGCTGGATGGCCTGGACTGTCTCACCTGAGCAGGTGTGTGAGAGCAAGGCAGATCAATGCAGGACCGGCGGCAGACCATTGCCATCGCGTATGGCAAAGAGTTCTTGTACATGCGCTTCTGTAAAGCTGTAATGGCGGTTACAGAATTCACAGTCAACACCAATTTCCTTTTCCTGCTGCAGAATTTCCATCAGTGAGTCCAGTCCCATGGCCACCAGGGTGGCTTCGATTTTCTTGCGGGAACAGGAGCAGGAAAAACTGATGTCCGTCGGCTCGAACAGGCGCAGCGGATCTTCATGAAACAGGCGGTACAGCATTTCTTCAGGCGGCAACATCAGTATCTCTTCACTGGTACAGGTGTTGGCCAGCATGCAAATGCGCTCCCACTCATCCAGATTGCGGCCGGCGGAAGGGATTTCCTGAATGAAAAGCCCAACCACGCGCTCGTTGCCGACGAATAGCCAGAAGCGTGAATCCAGCTGTTCTGACTCCCTGAAGTAGCTCTCCAGCGCGTGGGACAGCTGGTCACCCTCCAGGGCCACGATGCTTTGATAGCGTTCTCCATTGTTGTTGCTGATGGTCATGACAATGGTGCCGTCGCCATAGATGGCAGGCAGCGACTGGCCCTTGACCTCATCTTTCCAGCGCGCCAAGCCCCGCAGTTTACCGTCGTGAGTGGCCTGGGCCACCAGGGTGGTCATCGGACCACTGCCCTGAATCTGAAAAATCAGCGAACCATCGAATTTGATGGTGGCGGACAGGATGCCGGTGATGGCCAGGGCCTGTCCCAGTTGCTGGCGCACGGCCTCTGGGTAGTCATGACGGGCAAGCACGGCGCGCCATGTCTCGTCCAGGTAGATCATTTCGCCGCGGATGGGAAGTTTGTCGAACAGAAATCGGTACAGTTTGTCAGTGGTCATATTGCCTCTCTAGGGGGCGCCGGGTCATGATTGATGACGCAGGGCGCAGGTGGGCAGTGTACACGGCAAAGGAATGGGATTCGAGCCCAGGTCTGATGCTGTATTCTGGATAAAGCTGCAAACATCGGGCTGGCGCCTGCCATCCCGGTTACAATAGCGGCTTGATTCCCCGCAAGAGCAAGGAACCCGATATTGTTCACCGAATTCGCTTTGCATCAGAAACTGCTTCAGGCGCTGGATAAACGACAGCTGCTTACCCCCACTCCTGTGCAGCAGGCGGTGTTGCCCTTGGCGCTGGCTGGCCGCGACCTTCAGGTCAGCGCGGAAACCGGCAGCGGCAAGACGGTAGCTTATTTATTGCCGTGCCTTGATCGTCTGCTTTCCAGCAAGGCCCTCGGCAGTGCCACCCGCTGCCTGGTGCTGGTGCCCACCAGGGAACTGGCAACACAGGTATTGGAGGAATGCCGGTCGTTGGCGGCATTCACCAGTCTGCGTGCCGAAACCGTGCTGGGCGGCATGCCGTTCAAGGAACAAAAGGCCATGATCCGCAGAAATCCGGAGATACTGGTGGCGACACCGGGAAGACTCCGGGACCATCTGAACCAGGGCTCGGTGCTGCTGGAAGACCTGGAGTGTCTGGTTTTGGATGAAGCCGACCGCATGCTGGACATGGGATTCCGGGAAGATGTCATGACCATCGTGAACGCCTGCGGCAAGCAGCGCCAGGTCATGCTGTTATCTGCCACTTTGCGCCATGATGGGCTGGGGCGCGTCGCCAGTGAAATTCTCAATGACCCCGCCGTGGTGGATTTGAGTTCGGCCCGGGATCAACCCGCGGGCATCCGTCAGCAGGTGATCCTGGCGGATGACCCGGCGCATAAGGAAAGACTCTGTGTCTGGCTTCTCGCCAATGAGACCAGGGACAAAGTCTTGGTTTTCACCAATACCCGCGAACATGCCGATCAACTGGCGGCACGCCTGCGCCAGCAAGGGCAGAGGACCGCCAGCCTGCATGGGGAAATGACCCAGGAGGAACGGGTGCGGGTAATGAACCTGTTCAGGAGCAAAAAGCTCGACATCCTGGTGGCCACCGACCTGGCCGCAAGGGGCTTGGATATTCCCGAAGTGTCCCTGGTCATCAACTTTGCCATGGCCCGCTCTGGTGATGAATACGTCCATCGCATCGGCCGTACCGGGCGGGCTGGCAAGGAAGGGCTGGCGATTTCCCTGATCGGGCCCCAGGAATGGAATCTGATGGAAAGTATCCAGCGTTACCTGGGTGTCAGCTTTGAGAGCCGCAAGATCGAGGCCATGCCGGCCCGTTTCCAGGGGCCCAGGAAACGCCCCAAGGCCGGCGCCAAGGGCAAGAGGAAATCCCATGACGAGAAGAACAAGCGCACCACGGTAGACAAAAGCAAGGAGCGTCATCGGGTCAAGAAAAATATTGGCAAGCGCAGACAGCCCACAGCCAATTCAAGTGCTGCGGAAGTAGCAGGTTCAGCGGATGGTTTGGCACCGTTGGCGAGGCGCAAGCGGGAGTCGTGAACAGCCGTTTCAAATTGCGCTGTCAAGGCTCCCGGTGGATGCGGGCTCAGTAGCTCCAGTCCATGTTGTTGGCAATCATTTTGCCCAGGCGGTCCAATGAGGCTTCCTGCTTTTCGCCGAGAACCACCAGGTTGCCACGCGGGGTGGGCGCGATGAAGCCGTTGAAGCGTTCGTCGGAAATGGGGATTTCGTCTTCCACCGGGGAGTTGGGAATCAGCAATACCGTGATTTTGCCGCGGTCGCCCTTCATCACCAGGTGCATGGCGATTTTCTTGGCGATCCAGCAGTCATCAGCCACGGTGACCTTGAGCTTGGCCGTGTCCGGATTCACCTTCAGCATTCCGCCCACCATGGTGGCGGACATCTTGGCGTTGATCACCGGAATCGGCACCGCATCCTCGATATCGAGAAAGTCGATTTCAGAATAAATATGGCCGAATATTTCCTGGGTCAACTCCACATTGGCCTGCACGGTAGGCTGTCCGCTCCAAAGGCCCAGGACCAGAGCCACTGTCAATACCAGGCTGGCCGCGATGGCAAAGGCGGGATGACGGTACCAGGCAGGTTGGGGCACGGCCATAGGTTGGGGAGCCAGCACGGGATATTCCAATCCCAATAGCTTGTCGCGAAGGTTCTCGGGCGTGGGGATGTCATTGAGCAACTGACGCATGCGGCCATCGAATTGCCGGCACTGTTCCAGAAATTGCTGTTTGGCAGGATCACTGGAGGCGGCACGCAACAGATCGTCGCCGTCATCCAGGGGGTCAGCAAGGACACGTTGTTTGAATTCTAGATCATCCATCTTTATTGAAGCACCTGTAGCTCGAAGAGAGGTCAGCCAGCCTGGCGTTGGCACACAGTGACAGCCCTTACTGTTTAAGATCCTGTTTCAGCTTGTTTCTTGCCCGGAACAGCCGTGTCATCACGGTATTGTTGTTCAGGTTCAGAATATTGGCGATCTCCTCGCCGCTGAAACCTCCGATGACCTGCAACATCAACGGTTCCCGGTAATCGGGGTCCAGGCGTTGCATGGCCCTGTAAAGCAGCTCCCTTTCCATGTCATCAGTGGGCTGCCGTTTATCGTCGTCGGATATTTCGAGCTCATCGATATCATCGAGCTCTGGCCGAAATTTTTCATAGAGCCTGGCGTTTTCGCGACGCAGGATGGTAAATAACCACGCCTTGGCGGCCCCCTCGTTTTCAAGACTGTCTATGGACCGCCAAGCCCTTAAAAAAGTTTCCTGAACCAAATCCTCTGCCACGGATTGGTCTTTGCTTAGCCAGTAGGCGTACCGGAAAATGTCGTTGTAATATTCATTGACCAGTTCCTCGTAATACTTCCTCCTGGAGCCAGTCCCCTTTATGACCGGCGCTCCCTGTTTTTCTTTCGAGGTCATGATGGTCGAATCTTTCTGAGTGGTGTGAGAGATTGATGCGGGATTATTGCCGATTACTTCCGGTAATGGCAAGCTGACCCGTTGGCGGGAAAGTAAGCCATTGGTCAGGTTGACTGCCGACAGGTCTGCCTGTGTGCCCGGACGCTAGGGCTTTGCTGCTGTCGCCATGCCCACGGTACAGTCTTCAAGTGATAGGAATTCACTGGCAATTCCTTAATATAAATGACTGAAATCCTTTACCTTGCCTTTACACTAACATGCTAATCTCGCCGCCAATTTGAATGGCTGTGTTAAGAAACCTCTGTGGACAGGGTATGAGCAAGAAAAGAATCGTGGTGGTAGAGGATGAGCCAGATATCCTGGAAGTCTTGACTTACAACCTCAAACGCGAAGGTTTTGAGGTGGAGAGTACCCACAATGGCACCATTGCC
>JBJHAY010000247.1:0-5483 GCA_050485205.1 Gammaproteobacteria bacterium | reverse complement strand
GACCACCAGGCTGGGCATCACGTTCTGATGTGACTGCCCGTCGCCGGTATTGCCGGTCGCTGCGGGGTTCATCGTCTTGTCTGGTGTATCCGCCCGGTAAGGATTGACGGCAGTGGTTCCCCAGAAGTGGTCCGCCGGGGAATTGCTGGTCGTAGCTGATGATTCGCTGTTGCCGTGAGCAGCATGTGTATGGGCCGGAATCTGTTGGGTAGTTAGCGCCACGGTCTCCACGCCGCCCTTAGAGCCTAAAGGGAGATTGCCACTGAGATGCAGTGGTAGTCGGCCACGCAGGTCCGGCACGCCGAAGGTGTTCTGCCCGTCGCCTCCATAAGTGCTGCCGATCAGTGAAAACAGGGCTTCGTTCTGGTTGATGGCCAGCAGGCTGCCATCACACAGGTGCCAGCCCACGGGTGCGAAACTGCCGCCGAACATGCGAATTTCACCAATATAGGGGTCGCTCATTGTTGTTCTCCGGTCCTTCATATGTGTGTCGGGAATTGTGGTCAGCCACAAGCACAGGCTGCCACTGCATGGCAAGATGGGTTTGAGTGCGGGCTGTTTCGGTAAAGCCGAAACGCCGGTAAAGTGCCTGGGCAGGATTATCCAGGCTGACGCTGAGTTCTAGTGGCACACCGTGTTCACTGGCTTGGCGCTGCAGGTCTTGCAGTATCAGGCTTCCGATGCCGCGACCGCGGTATTCCGGCAAGATGGCGAGATCGATCAGATGGATCCTGGTGGCATTTTCATCAATTAGGCAGCGACCAACAGAATTACCGTCCCGCACGATCAGCAGGTCATTGGCATTGGGATACTGTGCCTGGTAGGCGTGACGTTGCAGCATCCACTGCATTCTGAGAAAGTCTTGTGCCTGCTGAGAAGGCCAGCCCCATGATTGCACTTCTTCTTCCCGCGTGGAGATATAGAGAGAGCAAAGGAAGGCAGCATCCTTTGCCGAGCAGGTTGTTCTTCGACAATTTTCCGCTGTTGCAGCGTCCATGTTTCTGGCCTGTCAGAGGAAGTCATATTGTTATTGGGTTGTAGGTGCGCCCAATAAACTCAGGGCTGTGGATTATCCGGTAAGTGAACTAATCAGGCAAGGAGATTTGGCCAATAGATATGAAGAGAGTCACATTTTTAGCTAAAAGGCTGATGGTTGCTTGGTCAGCTTGAGTATGCATCGTGACTGGCGGTGGCCAGTGTTATTTTTTAGTGATATCAAAATGACATCATGCAAGTGTGCTGAGTTGGTGAATCAATGCAGCGTAAGCTTGAGGCCAGTACAAGTCTGAAAATACCGAAAAATACAGGGAAATTCGCACATAGCCAATTTCATTAGCAGGGAAAAAATTATAATGCATGGAAATAGTATGTTTTTGTGTCGGAGAGATGCTGGAGTAAATTTTTATTATCAATATTTTTTTCGTAATAAATAAACGTTTAGATAAGTATTGTTCAATTTTTAATTTTCATTTTTAAGAGCTTTGCGAAGAATTGCTGTAATCTCATAGCCAACACAAGAGAAAGTCTTAATCTCAATTGGTGGGCCGCACCAGCCTGTGCGATATCGTTTCCAGTGTATCGTTCCAGGTGAGTATGATGTGAGGTTTCCGAGTCTTCTGTCTTTATTGATCGCCATGTATGCAATCGTACGATTTCTATGGAAATTCATGGGGCGACGCAAGCTTGCATTGGACTTTGGTCAATGACTAAAATCCTGGCCGCTTATCAACCCGGCACTGAATCGTGCCGGGTTGATAGTGTTCAGCATTACATGGAATAGCCTTTCTCGTCGTGATCGGAAATGTCGAGGCCGGTCTGCTCCTGCTCCGCGCTGACACGGATACCGTTTGTGAGAATGCCCGTCACCTTGATCAGCACGATGGTCAGCACGGCGGTATACACCCCTGTTGCGATAACACCAATCAACTGCACGACAAACTGGGATGACATGGTCATGCCTTCCTCATAACCATTGCCGCTGAACACGCCGAGTTGTTGTGATACCAACACCGCGGCCATCAACGTGCCGAGAATGCCGCCGACACCGTGCACCGGGAATACATCGAGTGAGTCATCGATCTTGAGCTGATGTTTGAGGTAGTTGGTGGCGACGAAGCATAAAGCGCCGCCCATGATGCCAAGGAGCAGGCCTCCGGCGGGACCTACAGATCCGGAAGCAGGGGTAATGGTGGCCAGGCCCGCCACCATCCCGGTGATTGCGCCCAGGCCACTGGGCTTGCCGTGACGCACCCACTCGATGCCCATCCAGGTCAATGCGCCGGCGGCGGCGGACATGTGTGTTACCAGCAAGGCCATGGCCGCGCTGCCATCTGCCGCCAGCGCACTGCCGGCATTGAAACCAAACCAGCCCACCCATAGCATGCCGGCCCCAGTGAAGCTCATGGTCAGGTTGTGGGGCATCAGCGGCATGGTCAGGAAATCGCGCCTCTGCCCGAGCATGATGGCGATGACGGTGGCCGCCACACCCGCGGTGACATGGACCACGGTGCCGCCGGCGAAGTCGATCAGCCCCATTTCCGCCAGCCAGCCGGTGTCACCCCACACCCAGTGGCAAACGGGGAAGTAGACAAATGTCGACCACAGCACCACGAATGTCATCAGCGAGGAGAATTTCATGCGTTCGGCAAAGGCGCCGACGATCAGGGCTGGGGTGATGATGGCGAAGGTCATCTGGAAGGCCGCGAACAGCGCCTCGGGGATGTCACCCAGCACCGAGGCGGTCGTCACCCCGTTGAAGAAGGCCTTGTCCAGCCCGCCCCACCAACCGGATTCTCCGGGGCCGAAGGCAACACTGTACCCATAGAGCAGCCACAGCACTGATACCACGGCAGCAATGGAAAGACATTGCATCAGCACCGACAGCACGTTCTTGCTGCGTACCAGTCCTGCGTAGAACAGCGACAGTCCCGGCAGCGTCATGAACAGCACCAGGGCGGTGGCAGTGAGAATCCAGGCGGTATTGGCGCCATCAAGGCCGTCGGCGGCAAGGGCCAGCTGTGGCAGAAGGGTCAAGACGGCAACTGCTGTGCCAAGCAGGCGTTTTACAAGAATCATGGATCCGTTTCTCCCGGTAGTGGAATTGATGTTATTAAGATTGTCGCATCACTGCCCAGGATAGCAATGCGTAAGGAACCGTTCGATGCCGGAGCATGAGTCGGAAAAGTGGCAATTGTCCAGCAGCTTGCCGCCCGTGGCAAGACTGTCCGCAAGGAAAACCAAGCCCGATTAAGAATGGGAGTTTCGCGCTGGATAGATTGCAGGCAACATGAAATTTACTGATCAATCAACAAGGGTCTGATAAACCTGGGTCTGGAACTCATTGAGCAGCTTGGTATCATAGGGCCATTGTTGCGCCAGCAGGATCGCCACCAGTCCCTCCTTGGGGTCTATGAAGAAGCGCGTGGTCGCCGCGCCAGTCCAGCCAAAGGTTCCCGGAGAGGAAAGGTTGCCTTCCAGGGCAGGATCCAGCACCACTGAAACGCCAAGTCCATAACCGATGCCCGGTGCATTGTTGTACTGTGCCAGGGTGCCAATGGCGGGAGGCAGGTGGTTCTGTGCCATCAACTCCACCGTCTTGGAGCCCAGAATGCGGACGTCTCCCAGTGCGCCGCCATTGAGCAGCATCTGCGCGAAGCGGGCGTAATCACTGGCGGTGGACCACAAGCCCAGGGTGCCCAGCGGTACTTGGGCAAAGCGATCATAGGTGGCAGGACGCATGTCGACGGCGGGGTTGGGTGGTGGCGTGTCCGCCACGCCGTGCAGTGTGGCCGCGCGCTGCCGCTGGGCTGGATCAAGGCCGTAGGTGGTGTCGTTCATGCCCAGCGGGCCGAACAGCCGTTCCCGCAGGAAGCGGTCGAGGGGCATGCCGGAGAAGTGTTCCACCAGGTAGGCCTGGACATCATGCCCGTAACCGTAAAGCCAACGTTCTCCTGGATGGTAGAGCAAGGGTACCTCTCCCAGCAGTTCCATTTGTTGGCGCAGGGAATCGACCTGGTTGACCAGAATGCCCTTCTCCACATAAAGCCGCTCCGGGGGAGTCTGGCCACTGCCGGCCGACATGCCCAGGGTATGACGGAAGGCATCGTGGACGGTGGGTTTGCGGCGCGGGGCTTCCAGCAGCATCTCTCCGTTGGCGTCCGTGCCGGCAAATACTTGCAGTCCCTGGAATGCGGGAATGTGAATTTCCAAGGGGTCATCCAACTGGAAATGTCCCTCCTCGTACAACATCAGCAGGGCCACGCTGACCACGGGCTTGGTCATGGAATAGATTCGGAAAATATCGTCAGTGGTCATGGCTCTGCCACTGTCGCGATCCGCCAGGCCATAAGCCCGGTGATGAGCGATGCGGCCGTGACGGGCCAGCAGTACCACCGCGCCAGGAATCCGACCCTGGTCCACGGCCCGCGACATGAAGGCATCGAGCCGTTCCAGGCGTGAGCTGGACAGCCCCAGTTCCGAGGGGGCAGAGGCAGGTAAATCAGCCGTAGAAGCGGGAATACTCCAGGCAATGAGCAGAAGATAGGTAATAAAGCGAAGCAATGACATCAGGATTTTCCTCTTGGCGGGATTCAAGTATCGGATTGCGGTGGACGAGGATGTTATACAGCAATCGCCCAGATCATGCCGATGAATATTCGGCTATTGAGGCTGTTGTCACTTGCCTGAGGCGGCTTAGCGGGGAGGGGGTCGCGAGCAGGGCTCGCTCCTACAGGGAGTACCGCTGTAGGAGCCTGCCCTGCAGGCGAGCAGGGGATTGATCAGTACTTGTAGCTATCGGGCTTGAACGGTCCTTCCACCGCCACGCCGATATATTCGGCCTGTTCAGGCCGCAGCTTGGTGATGACGCCGCCGAAGCCGGCCACCATGTGATGGGCCACTTCTTCGTCCAGTTGCTTGGGCAGCACTTCCACTTTCAGCAGCGCCTTTTGCTTGTCGGCAGGCTGGTCGGCGAACTTGCGTTCCCACAGGTACATCTGTGCCAGCACCTGGTTGGCGAAGGAGCCATCCATGACCCGTGAAGGGTGGCCGGTGGCATTGCCGAGGTTGATGAGACGGCCTTCCGACAACAGGATCAGGTAGTCGTCCTTGCCTTCGGCGGTCTTGCCGCGAATGATCTTGTGCACCTGGGGCTTCACTTCCTCCCACTGCCACTGCTTGCGCATGAAGGGGGTGTCGATCTCGTTGTCGAAGTGGCCGATGTTGCAGACCACGGCGCCGGATTTCAGGGATTGCAGCATCTGCTTGTCACAGACATTGACGTTGCCGGTGGCGGTGACGATGAGGTCGAGGTTGCCCAGCAACTGGGTGTTGATGTCTTCCAGCTTGCCGGTGTTGACGCCGTCGTTGTAGGGCGACACCACTTCGTAGCCATCCATGCAGGCCTGCATGGCGCAGATGGGATCGATCTCGGCGATCTTCACGATCATGCCTTCCTGGCGCAGGCTCTGGGCCGAGCCCTTGCC
>JBJHAY010000246.1:0-5490 GCA_050485205.1 Gammaproteobacteria bacterium | reverse complement strand
ACCCCACACCATGGCAAACAACGGAATCAAGGAGGAGGAGAGGAAGGTATTGGCAACGCCTATCCTGGTCAGCAGCGAGAAGAACAGCGTCCAGGCCACTGCCGTGCACAGCACACCAAGGGCCAGGGCATTCAGCCAGGCCGTGGTGGAAACAGGTGCCGAGGGCCACAGTAACAGGGCAAAGGGCAACAGAAACAGGGTGGCGCTGATCTGACAGCCGGTGGCCACCACCAGGCTGGGCACCTGGGCCAGGTACTGCTTGGAATAGTTGCCGGTCATGCCGTAGAAAAAAGTGCCCGCCAGGGCGGCCAGAACAGGTGTCATGCCCTGGGTTTGCAGAATGCTGTCGTCGAAGGTCATTACCACCACCCCCAGAAATCCCAGACCTATGCCGACAATGGCGCCGGGCGAGAGTACATCCTTGAGCCAGAGCCAGCCGATGAGGGCGCTGAACAGCGGCGCGGTGGCATTGAGGATGGAAGCAAAACCGGCGGAGGTGTACTGGGTGGTGTAACTGATCAAACTCACCGGCACTGCCGTGCTGATGACACCGATGATGCCGATGTGACGCCAGTGTTCTCGCAGCAGTCGCCACTGACCACCATGGAGCAGCAGTGGCAACAGGCATAACCCGGCCACCAGGCAGCGTACCAGGATCAAAGGAATGGCGCCGAATTCCACCACGCTGACCCTGGTGAAAAGGAAGGAGCCGCCCCACAACGCCGAGAGCAACAGCAGTTGCAGAAAGGCACCTGCGGTCATGGCTGGCATTCTCCCGCGGGAGTGCGGTGAGCCGTCGCGCAGTCATGACTGATATTGTTGACGCTGAGCAGAGACAAGGTTTCCTCACGGGGGCTAACTAGGCGGGTAATGATACTGTGCCCGTGCTAGAATGCGCAGCAAATCAATCAAATGAACAGCAGGTAGCAACATGTCCGACAAATATTCTAGCATCAACGCACGAGCCAGTTATGGCATTGGCCGCCAGGTGGGAGATCAACTTGGCAGCCAGCCCATCGACGGCTTGGACATCGATGCCCTGCTGGATGGCATTGCCGATGCCCTGGAAGGTGAGCCGAGCCAGGTTGCCGAGAACGACCTGCGCGCCGCACTGGAAGACCTGAACCAGCGCATGCAGCAGCGCCATCAACAGGAGGCCGGCGCCCAGGCCGCGCGTGGCGAACAATTCCTGGAAAACAATGCGCAGCGTGAAGGCGTTGAGGTCACCGACTCAGGCTTGCAGTATGAAGTGTTGCAGACTGGTGATGGCGCCAGCCCTGGCCCCACCTCGACAGTCAAGGTGCATTATCATGGCACTCTCATCGATGGCACTACTTTCGACAGTTCCGTGCAGCGCGGCCAGCCCATTGAGTTCCCGGTGAACGGCGTGATTCCCGGTTGGACCGAAGCCTTGCAATTGATGAGTGAGGGTGACAAGTGGAAGTTATTCATTCCTCATGAATTGGCCTACGGCGCCCAGGGCGCCGGTGGCGTCATCGGCCCCTATGAAGCCCTGATTTTTGAAGTGGAACTGCTGGAGGTTCGCTAAGTCACTCCATGGCGCTGCTGAAACCGTTTTGCGCAATTCGCCCCCAACCCGCCCAGGCGGCGCAAGTGGCGGCGCCTCCTTATGACGTCTTGAACAGTGCCGAGGCCAGGGCGATGGCGGCTGGCAAGCCCCACAGCTTTCTGCATGTGGACAAGCCGGAAATCGATCTTGATCCCGCCATTGATCCCCGTGACCCCCTTGTCTATCAAACTGGTGCGGAAAACCTGCGGCGCCTGCTGAGCGAAGACATCTTGCGGCAGGATTCGGCGCAAGCCTTCTACGTCTATCAACAGATTCTGGGCAGCCACCGGCAGACCGGCCTGGGGGCAGTGGTTGCGGTGGATGAGTACGAGCAGGGCGTGATCAGAAAGCACGAGTTCACCAGGCCTGACAAGGAGGATGATCGCGTCAGGCACATGGAAGCCCTCAACATGCAGGTGGGTCCAGTGTTTCTGACCTATCGTGCCGATGCTGCCATCGATGCATTGATCGAGGACGTGACCTCTGCCGAGCCCGCATATGACTTCATTGATGACAGTCAGGTGCGTCATCAGTTGTGGCCAGTATTCGACGTCAATCAGATTGACAAACTCGGGGCTGCCTTCCAGGGCGTCCCCCGCCTTTACGTGGCCGATGGCCACCATCGTTCCGCGGCGGCTGCCCGTGTTTGCCGGCAGCGGCGCGCAGCCAATCCTGCTCACCAGGGTAGCGAAGCCTACAATTTTTTCCTGGCGGTTGTGTTTCCCCATGATCAGATGCGGATTCTCGATTACAACCGTGTGGTCAAGGATCTTGCCGGCTTGTCGGCGTCAGAATTTCTGGCGCGCCTGGCACAGGATTTTCTGCTGGAGACCATGCCCGATGCGGAGTCCGCGAAGCCGGCGCGGCGGCATGATTTCGGCATGTATCTGGAAGGCACCTGGTACCGCTTGCGCTTGCGCCCCGGCATCACCGAGTCTCTGGATGCAGTGGCGCGGCTTGATGTCAGCATCCTGCAGGACAGAGTGCTGGCGCCCATATTGAACATTGGTGATCCGCGCACTGACGCGCGCATCGACTTCATCGGCGGCATCCGTGGCATGGAGGCCTTGCGCCGCGCTGTCGACAGTGGTGACCAGGCCGTGGCCTTTGCCTGCCATCCCACCAGCATTGATGAATTGTTGGCCATCGCCGATGCCGGCAAGGTCATGCCGCCCAAGTCCACCTGGTTCGAGCCCAAGCTGAAAAGCGGCCTGCTCATCCATTCCCTGCAATGAGGATGGACGGGAATGGGGCGTGATCACAATACACCTTCCCTGCTCCTGATTCTGGCCCTCACGCCCCTGCTGCTGCTGATTCTACTGCTGTTCCTGGCACTGCGCCTTTATGGCGATGACGCGGTGCAGGGCCCCAGTCAGATTGCCTTGTTGCTGGCCGCCAGCCTCGCCGTGATCATTGGTCTGTGCCGGGGTCAGCAATGGGATGTTCTGGAACGTGAAATATTCAACGGCATGAGCATCGTGCTCAAGCCGATCTTCATCCTGCTGGCGGTGGGGGTGATGATTGCTTCCTGGATTGCGGGCGGTGTGGTGCCCAGTCTGATCTACTTTGGCCTGAACATCCTTTCACCCTCTATTTTTTATGCCGCGGCCTGTCTGATCTGTGCCCTGGTGTCACTGGCCATTGGCAGCTCCTGGACCACGGCCGCCAGTATCGGCGTGGCCCTGATCGGCACCGCCATGGGGCTGGGCTTGTCAGTTGAAATCACTGCTGGCGCGATCATCTCTGGCGCCTACTTCGGCGACAAGATGTCACCATTGTCGGACACCACCAACCTGGCGCCGGCGGTGGCGGAAGTGGAATTGTTTTCCCATATCCGGCACATGGTATGGACCGGCGTACCATCGTTGCTGATTGCCTTGCTTGGCTTTCTTATCCTTGGTGCGATGGCGGATACTTCGTCGTTACCGGCCGCGGATTTTGCCATCAGGCTTGATCAATTGGAACATAGTTTCAATATTTCCTGGCTCATGCTGCTGCCCTTGGCCTTGTTGCTGTGGTTGGCCTGGCGCCGAGTGCCCGCGCTGGCGGCGATCCCACTGGCCGCTCTGGTGGGCATGGTGCAGGCGCTGTTATTCCAACCCATGGGCAACGGCAACGCGCTGGCCCCGGTTGCGGCGGGCTGGGCGGCATTGGGGCATTTCTGGAGCCTGGCGGTGAGCGGTTATCCGGCGGACACCGGCAATGCCATGCTGGATACCTTGCTGAGTGGTGGTGGCGCGGCCGGCATGCTCAATACGATCTGGTTGATTCTGTGTGCCGTGTTTTTCGGCAATGCCATGGAAAAGACCGGACTGCTGGCGGTGCTGATCGAAGCGGTGCTGTCCCTGGTGCACAGCACCGCCTCCCTTATCGGCGCCACGGTGTTGACCGGTATCGGTGCCAATCTGATCACTGGCGACCAGTACCTTGCCATTGTTCTGCCGGGCCGGATGTATAAACTGGCGTACCAGAATCGTGGCCTGGCAGCAGTGAACCTGTCGCGGGCAGTGGAGGATTCCGCCACAGTGACATCGCCGCTGGTGCCTTGGAATACCTGTGGCGCCTTCATGGCGGCATCTCTGGGAGTGGGAACCTTGGCTTACCTGCCGTATTGCTTTTTCAACTTGGTGATGCCCTTGCTGTCGATTCTCTACGGCGTCATGAATTTCCGCATGATCGAATCCCGAAGTCCTTCACCAGCATGATCAAGCCCGCCCCTCCCCTGTAGGAGCCTGCCCTGCAGCCGACAGGACGTTACGCAACCCCCAAGGCCCGGCGCTTGCGGACCGCATCCGCCAATTCGTAGAGCAATGGCAGCGTATCCTCCCAGGCGATGCAGGCATCGGTGATGCTCTGGCCATAGGTCAGGGGCTGGCCTGGGATTACCTTCTGGGTTCCCGCCACCAGATGACTTTCCAGCATCAGGCCCACCACGTTACGCTCGCCAGCAGCGATCTGTCCCGCCACGTCCTGACACACCAGAATCTGACGTTCTGGCTTCTTGGCGGAGTTGGAGTGGCTGCAATCCACCACGATGGATGGCGTGAGTCCGGCCTTGATCATCAACCCGGCGGCATCCCCAATGCTTTCCGGATCATAGTTGGGATGACCACCGCCACCACGCAGGATCACGTGGCAATCCGGATTGCCAGCAGTGGAAAAAATCGCCGAGTGCCCCCCCTTGGTCACCGAGAGGAAGTGGTGGGGGCGCATGGCTGAACCCACTGCGTCCACAGCGATCTGTATATTGCCGCCGGTGCCATTCTTGAAGCCCACTGGGCACGACAAGCCCGAAGCCAATTCCCGATGGCACTGGGATTCCGTGGTACGGGCACCGATGGCGCCCCAGGAAATCAGGTCCGCGTAATACTGCGGGCTGATCAGATCCAGGTATTCAGTCCCCGCCGGGATGCCCATTTCCGCCAGTTCCAGCAGCAATTTGCGGGCGATGCGCAAGCCGTCGTTGATCCGGAAGCTGCCATCCAGGCGCGGGTCGTTGATCAGTCCCTTCCAGCCGACGGTGGTGCGTGGCTTCTCGAAATAGACCCGCATCACGATCTGGATTTCCCCAGACAACTCCCGCATCGGTTCCGCCAGACGGCTGGCATAGTCCAGCGCCGCTGCCGGATCGTGAATAGAGCAGGGACCGGTGACCACAAACAGGCGGTCGTCCTGGCGCTGGAGGATTTTCTGCAGGCCACCCCGGGTTTGAAACACGGTCTCGGAAGCCCGGTTGGTGATGGGATATTCGCTGATCAGCTGCTCGGGGGAGAGCAGTTCTTTCATTTCGAGGATGCGTAGGTCGTCGGTGTTCTTCATGTTGCTACTGTTTTCTGGCTGTGATGGGTTTTGGAGGCGCGCTATTGTTTCACAAAGTGGCGTGAATTGCATGTGTTGCCACTTGCTGCGCGCACTGATGC
>JBJHAY010000245.1:0-5495 GCA_050485205.1 Gammaproteobacteria bacterium | reverse complement strand
GCGCGACAAGAAGTCCTCGCTACCACCACCGGCCGCCGTGAGCGTGCTTGATCAGTTGGACCTGAGTGCCAGGATCAGCGAGCAGGCCTATCGCCAGGCCATGGGCCGCTACAGCAAGCAGCTTTATCAGCAAGCCTGGGACGCCCACCACCGGCGCAAATCCGTGGTGGTGGTATTCGAAGGCTGGGACGCCTCTGGCAAGGGTGGTGCCATCCGTCGCATTACCAGTGCCGTGGATGCCAGGCTCTACCAGGTGATTTCCATTGCCGCGCCCAGCGACGAAGAACTCAGTCATCATTATCTGTGGCGCTTCTGGCGCCACATTCCCATGGATGGCTACATGACGTTGTACGATCGTTCCTGGTATGGCAGGGTGCTGGTGGAACGGGTGGAGCAACTGGCCCGGCCGGAGACCTGGCGCAGGGCCTACGATGAGATCAATCACTTCGAGGAACGGCTCTGTGAGCATGGTATCCTGCTGGTGAAATTCTGGTTGCACATCAGCCCGGAAGAACAGTTGAAGCGCTTCAAGGAACGTGATGAAACCCCCTGGAAGACCTACAAGCTTACCGAGGACGACTGGCGCAACCGCAAGCAGCGGCAAGCCTATGTGGAAGCGGTCGATGACATGGTGAGCCGCACCAGCACCGCCCATGCTCCCTGGACCCTGATCGCCGCCAATGACAAGAAGCGGGCAAGGGTAGAAGTCATGAAGACACTTTGCCAAGCCATCAATGAGGATGCCCGTCGCACGGGATAAGGAAGACATGTGACCCTCAATCGCAATGTGCCGCTGTTGTCCCTGGCCCTGTGCCTGATGATGAGTGGCGGCTCCCTCATCATTGCCACCTCGGCCCTGGTGGGCAATGCCCTCGCCACTGACAAATCCCTGGCGACTCTGCCGCTGGCCACCCAGTTCATTGCCACCATGTTCACCAGCATCCCCGCCGCCATGCTGATGCAGAGGATCGGCCGCAAGGCGGCGTTTCTGTTTTCCACCGTCTTCGGCGTGCTGGGCGCCTCATTGGCCAGTATTGCCATCATCCAAGGGAGTTTCTGGCTGTTCGTGGCAGCCACCACGTCGATTGGCATATTCGCGGGCTTTTCCAATTATTTCCGCTTTGCCGCCGCCGAAAGTGTCGAGCCCGCCATGCGCAGCAGGGCGATTTCCTGGGTCATGGCAGGTGGCGTGGCCGCCGCGGTGATCGGCCCCACCCTGGCGCGCTGGACCAGGGAAAGTGTCGAGGCGGCGGAGTTCGCCGGCAGTTACATGGCCGCGATAGGGCTTTATCTCCTGATCTTTCTCACCTTGAGTTTTCTGAAGCTGGAAGAGCCGCGCAGCCTTGGCCAGGCCATGCAGGAAACAGGCCGTCCCCTCAAGCAGATAGCGCGGCAACCCGCCTACATGGTGGCGGTGATCTGCGGCATGCTGGGCTATGGTGTGATGACTTTCGTGATGACCGCCACGCCCCTGGCGATGGATCATCACCAATACCTTTTTGACCATACCTCCCTGGTGATCCAGTGGCATGTGGTGGCCATGTTCGCACCGTCGTTTTTCACCGGCACCCTGATCGCCAGATTCGGCTTGCTCAAGGTGATGATGGCGGGGGCCGGTTTTGGCTTCCTGTGCGTGGCCATCAATCTGATGGGCACCAGCTTCGATCACTTCCTTTACGCCCTGGTCTGCCTGGGCATCAGTTGGAACTTTCTGTTTGTCGGTTCCACCACCCTGCTGACAGAGACCTACCGCAGCGAGGAAAAGAACAAGGCCCAGGCCCTCAATGACTTCATCGTGTTTACCGTGGTGGCCCTTGCCTCGTTGTCGGCGGGAGCACTGCAACATGCGGTGGGCTGGGAGCGGGTCAACCTGGGTGTCCTGCCCTTGCTGGTCCTGGTGGTGGCAAGCATTGCCTGGCTCGGCTGGAAGGAAAAGCAGCCCCGCAATGCTTGAAATGTGCTGAAACAGGCACAATCTTGACAAGCTGTTATGCAAGAACCAATACAGGGCGTATAGTGTGCGCTGTGTCCTTGTCACAGATTGACGGTTCACCACCCTCCATGACCCAGGCTTCACCACAAGCGAAAACCGCTTCCCGCTACTGGCACCACTGCCTGTGGACCGGCTTGCTGCTGGCCTTGCTGGCATGCCATTTCCCTGGGGTTGAGTCTGGTGATAGCGCTTATCGTGGCGGCCTTGCCGGACAGGTGGAGACCATGCTGCCCGGCAAGTTCACTGCTGCCGGGCTTTCCCGCTGGCTTCAGCAGGCCCGTCATGATTCAGACCTGGACGATCAACCAGAGCCTGCCACTCCCTTGCCGATGGCATGGCGCGGCATATTGCCTGTCATCAAGGGCAGCCTGGTCTCCTGGCTTGCCACCGACTCACTTCCCTTCACTGCCCCGGCCATGTCCGCGCCGGGCGCGTCGAGAGCCCCTCCCGTATTGCCTTGATCCGAACGTGCATGACGGCCTGTAGCGGCCGTTGACACTCATTAATCAAGGAAAAGCTCATGAACAAATTAGCGTCAAAGGCCATGGCCTATGGTCTGGTCGTGCTGCTGGGTCTGCTCAGCGCACTCCCCAATTTCTTACCCGAAACAATGCGTCAGAGCCTGCCAGGCTGGTACGCGGAAAACCAACTGACCCTCGGCCTCGATCTGCGCGGCGGTTCCTACCTGCTGCTGGAAGTGGAGGTGGAGGGGCTGCGCGCTGGCAGGGATGAGGCCCTGCTGGACGACGTCATGGCCCAGACCCTGGAAGTGGTCAGGCGGCGGCTGGATGAAAGCGGGCTGGTGGAACCCATTATCAGTCGTCAGGGGCGGGACAGGATAGAAGTACAACTGCCGGGAGTAACCGAACCCCAGCGCATCAGGGAGCTGCTGGGCACCACGGCGAAAATGAGCTTCCACTGGCTGGCAGAACCGGGGCAGCGGCAAGTGCTGGTACTGAGAGGGGAAGATGGCGAGAGTTACCGCCTGGAACAGGAAGTGGCCATGGAGGGCAGGCATGTGCAGGATGCCCGGGTGGGCTATGACCAGAACACCCTGCAGCCGGTGGTGAACTTCCGCCTCGACAATGAGGGGGGCAGGCAATTCGCCGACATGACCCGCCGTCACCTTGGTCGTCAGTTGGCAGTGGTGCTGGATGACAGGGTGGTGACCGCGCCAGTGATCAGGACCGCCATTACCGGCGGCAGTGGCGAAATCAGTGGCGGCTTCACTGCTGCGGAAGCCGCCGATCTGGCGATCATGCTGCGGGCCGGCGCCCTGCCTGCCGACTTGTCGGTGCTGGAAGGCCGCACCGTGGGGGCCAGCCTGGGCAGTGATTCGATTCGCATGGGCGCCATGGCGGGGATTGCCGGGGGCCTGCTGGTGCTGGCCTTCATGGTGACTGTCTATGGGGCCTGGGGTCTGATTGCCTGGGCAGGTCTCGCCATCAATGTGGGCCTCATCCTGGGTGTCTTGAGCCTGCTGGGTGGCACCCTGACCCTGCCCGGCATTGCCGGCATCATTCTCGGCATCGGCATGGCGGTGGATGCCAACATCCTCATCAATGAACGCATCCGGGAGGAAACGCGCCAGGGCAAGTCGGCACGCCAGGCCCTGGAAGCAGGCTTCGGCAAGGCCTGGGCCACCATCCTGGATTCCAGCGTCACCACCCTGATTGCCATCAGCCTGCTGATGACCATCGGTTCCGGCCCGGTGCGCGGCTTTGCCACCACCATCGGCATCGGTGTCCTGACCTCCATGTTCACCGCCATCGGGGTCACCAGGCTGATCATGGAGTGGCGCATTGCAGGCAAGGCCAGGCAGCAATTGCAGATCTCGGGCCTGGGCCTGGTGGATCGGCTGGCCGAGCGTTATCGGCCCGGTGGCAAGGTCATCCCCTTCATGCGGGCCGGCATGGCGGGCCTGGTGGTTTCCGCCGTGCTGTCCACGGCCTCGCTGGGCTTGATGGTGAAGCCCGGCATGGAATATGGCATTGATTTCAGTGGCGGCGCGCTGCTGGAAGTGCAGGCAGACAACACCGGCATCGAGGATCTGCGCGCCGCTTTCGCCGGCACGCCCCTGCAGGGCATTGCCATCCAGGAGTTTGGTGACGAGCACGAATTCCAGCTGCGCTTGCCGGTGCTGGCGGATGAGGAAGACAGCGGGGCAGTGATCGAGGCCATCAAGCAGCAGGTGCTGCTGGCGGCGCCTGACGCGCAGTTCAGCAAGGCCGATACGGTAAGTCCCAGGATCAGCGGAGATTTTGCCCATCTCAGCATCCTGGCGGTGATCAGCGCGGGTTTGGGGATGATGGCCTATCTCTGGCTGCGCTTTGAAAATCATTTTGCGCTGGCGGCGATTCTGACCATTGCTCTGGATATCACCAAGACCATCGGTTTTTTTGTAATCACCGGTCTTGAATTCAACCTGAGCGCGGTGGCGGCCCTGTTGGCTTTGATCGGCTATTCGGTCAACGACAAGGTGGTGGTCTTCGATCGCATCCGCGAAAATCTGCTGGCCAGTCCTGACAGAAAGCTGGCCACGGTGTTGGACCAGAGCATCACCACCACCCTGACCCGTACCCTGATGACCTCGGGCAGCACCTTCCTGGCCATCCTGCCCATGGCCCTGGCGGGCGGGCCGGCGGTGGCCAGTTTTGCCTGGCCCATGCTGTTTGGCATCGTGGTGGGCACCAGTTCATCCATTTTCATTGCCGCGCCGATTCTCCTGTGGCTTGGCAAGCGCAGAGAACGGCAGGGCCTGCCGCAGATCAAGGTGATGACGGAGGAGGAAATCAGGGCGGAAATGCTGCGGCCGTGACGGGCTCAGCCATTTACTGGCTTGGATGCTGCCCGGCCCTTGTGCTGATGGCTGCTCTGATAGTGTCAGGGAATGGAAGCTCCTTGAGCATCCTCCGGAAATGCGGTCGTTTGAAGCGCTTCAGATCAAGCTCCGGCAATGAAGCGAAACGCCGTCCTTTGCGCGTGGCGATATAGAAGGTGTCGAGCAGTGCTTTTTCAGCATCTGCCATCAGATAGGGCAGTTGGGTATCGCTCCAAGATATGCCCTGTTCCTTGCCCAGCAGCAAAGGAACACAGGCAAGCGGCGTGAACCAGGGGTGGGCGGTATTGGCCCAGATCCCCTTGGTAATTTTCTCCAGTAATTTTTTTTCCGCGAGACGGGTAAGTTTTTTCGAGGCTGCCGACATCGACATGCCGGTCTGCGCCGCATAGTCGCGAGTACTGAAAATAATGAAATCCTTGCGGCTGAACAGGTCAAGCATTGTCTAGTACCTTCAGCACGGTTTCCTGCATCATTTCCCAGGCAGCGGGCGATGCGTATTCCTGTTTGTGGGGTCGGACTGCTTCAGCAGACGTTCCAGGAAGCAGAAGTGGAAAATTTCGCGGCGCTGGGTATCGGAAAACATGCCGAATTATCTATCTATATTTCCATAAAAGTTAATATAGATAGATATTAAGGTAATGCTTGGCTGGAAAGTAGATT
>JBJHAY010000244.1:0-5535 GCA_050485205.1 Gammaproteobacteria bacterium | reverse complement strand
TACTGGCTTCGTGCCCCCCCCCCCTCTGTATGTAGGAGCGAGCCCTGCTCGCGACCCCTCGCTCCTACATAGAGAGGGCCGCAAACACTAGCTCCTGCACAGCTCAGTATTCCTGCTCGATTTCCTCATAGAAACCGGAAACGTTGAGAATCACCACCACGTCCTGATCACTCTCGTTGTTCAGGTACCAGCCGTGCACCCCATCAAAGGGCGCGATGAGGGTGCCGCGTTCCTGGGCGTCGTTGTGGATCTTGTAGAACATCACCAGGCCCGGTTCGCTGCCCTGGCGCTCGGTGTGGCCATGGAACTCCGCGGTCAACAATGCGGGTTCTGGCATTTCCGCCTCCCATGAGTAGACCACGATGTCACCCTCGCGCATGCCGATCTTGTGTTCGAGCGCGGAGTAGGCGGGCACGAAAATCTCGTAGCTGCCTTGCAAGAAGGGAGTCAGGGTGTCGAAGTAAGTATTGTCGCTGAGGGGGATGTCGATCCAGTCCTGGCTGCCGGCGGGTTCGGGGCTGGTGCCGGTAGTGGCGCAGGCGCCGAGCAGCAGGCTGGCGGTGATGGTCAATGCGGGTAGGATGGGCTTCATGCGGTTCTCCAGATCATGGGTCTCTCCTCTGGTTCGCATGGTACCCCCAATGGGCCTGCGGTGAAAGCATGACTCAGACTGTGGGGAAGGACTCCCGGCTGCGATTCATCAGATATACCAGCGACAGCATCACCGGTACTTCCACCAGTACCCCCACCACGGTTGCCAGGGCGGCGCCGGAATCGAGTCCGAACAGGGAGATGGCCACCGCCACTGCCATTTCGAAGAAGTTGGAGGTGCCGATCAGACAGGCGGGAGCGGCCACGGCATGGGGCAGCCGCAGCAACTTGGCGCCAACGAAGGCGATGAAGAAGATGCCATAGGCCTGCAGAATCAGTGGGATGGCGATCAGCAGAATGTCGAAGGGGCGTTGCAGAATGGTGCTGGCCTGGAAGCCGAACAACAGAACCACGGTAGCCAGCAGGCCGGTGATGGACCAGGGCTTGATGCGTGCCAGGAAGGCTTGCAGCGCCTGATGGTCACCATTGCCATCCAGCCGGTGGCGGGTGGCAATGCCAGCGATCAGGGGCAGTACCACATACAGCACCACTGACAGCAACAGGGTTTCCCAGGGCACGCTGATGTCGGAGATGCCCAGCAGAAAAGCTGCAATGGGGGCAAAGGCGAAGATCATGATGACGTCATTGAGGGAGACTTGCACCAGGGTGTAGTTGGCGTCGCCACGGGTCAGTTGGCTCCAGACGAAGACCATGGCGGTACAGGGCGCCACGCCCAGCAGGATCATGCCAGCGATGTACTCGGTGGCGCTTTGAGGGTCCACCAGATCAGCGAACAACACCCGGAAGAACAGCCAGCCCAGCAGCGCCATGGTGAAGGGCTTGATCAGCCAGTTCACCACGCAGGTCAGCACCAGACCCTGGGGACGTTCACGGATGTACTTCAGGGCACTGAAGTCCACCTGGACCATCATTGGGTAGATCATGACCCAGATCAGCACGGCCACCGGCAGATTGACATGGAACAGTTCCAGGGCGGCAACGCTGCTGAAAAAGCCTGGTAGCAAGCTGCCAAGCAGTATCCCGGCGGCGATGGCCAGGGCCACCCACAACGTCAGATAGCGTTCAAACAGTCCCATGATGATTGCTTCCCTTGTGCAGTTTGCGCATGTGGTTTGCTATTTCGCCAGGACTCAGGCCCTGGGCAACCCATTCCCGCAGTTTCAGCGCGCGATACTTGAGAATGCCGATGGTGTGCGAGAACGCCTGCTCCACACTGGCTTCGTCTTTGTCCTCCGCCGCAGCCGCGGCGCTGGGGTCGGCAAGGCCCCAGTGCACCCTTTCCGCCTTGCCGAACCAGAGCGGGCAACTTTCCCCGGCGGCGCTGTCGCACACCGTCACCACGATGTGGGGAGCAAAGGCTTCCATATCCTCCCACCACTTGCTGCGCAGATCCTGAGTGGGGATGTGGTGATAGTGCAGGTAATGCAGGGTCAGGGGATGGACGCTGCCGGCGGGATCACTGCCGGCGCTGGCGGCGGCCAGCAGGCCTTCTCCGAGATGATTGCAGATGGCCTCGGCAAGGATGCTGCGGCAGCGGTTATGGGTGCAGATGAACAGCAGTTTGAGTGGAGCGGCGGTGTCAGACACAGCGTTGGGGCCTTTGGCTCATGTTGTAAAGGGTGCGGCATGGCGTTTCGATCAGGCTGACGCCAGCGCTGCCAGCCTGTTCTAGAACGCCATGGCACCAATCGGGCAGATCGTCATGGAGGCGGTAGAAAACCCACTGGCCCTGGCGCCGGTCCTGTATCAGTTCACAGTCCCGCAGCAAAGCCAGGTGACGGGAAATTTTCGGCTGAATGGCCTCCAGAGCCTCACACAATTCACAGACGCAAAGCTCACCTTCATGGTGAAGCATGAGCAGGATCTTCAGCCGGGTGTCATCGGCCAGACACTTGAAGAATTGCAGTGGGTCCATGGTGTATTCCGCTTGATGGGGCGGGATTATATACGAATTTTCATATATATGAATATCCATATATGCGGATGTTCATATGCAATGAGGATTTCTTATTTCGCGGGACCAGATTGATGACTGGAGACTGGCCGATCTGGCGCAACATCCGCGACTTGTGGAAAGTCAATCTTGCGGCCAGCAACCTGTTGAACAGGAGCGTCAACAGGCTGCAAGCGTATGGGGACTTGTTGGCTGGTTAGCCGATCCGCACCGTGCGTGGAAACTGTGCGTTGTTTTCCCAGCGTGTTGGCTTCTCGGGCATCTGGTCAGCGGTGGGTTGTACCTGTCCATTGCTGTCGGTGACCCTGGATACCAGGGTGTGCTCACCGGGGCTGGCATCGGCCCAGTCCAGGCTGAACAGTTTCCATGAGTATTGGCTGGCCCCAGGGAGAATATCCGCCCTGCGCCAGGGGCCACCGTCGATGCTGATCTCGACGCTGTCGAGGGGGGTGCCGTCATTGAGTACGAAGCCCATGATGTTGTGGCCAGTGCCGCGCTGGGTTACCCGCACGATGGCGGATTTCAACTGCATGCGGGTGACCGAGCGTTCTTCCCAGCGTTCCTCGCCTCCTACAATGCGCTTGCTCAGGGTCACGTAATCCCTGGCCATGAAGCGGCCCATGTAGCGGGTTTCCTGCAGGTGAATCTGTTCCAGCCACTTGACGTTGGCGACACCGTACCAACCGGGCACCACCACCCGCAGGGGGGCGCCGTGGTAAAGCGGCAGGGCCTCGCCGTTCATTTCATAGGCCAGGATCGCCTCGGACAGGCTGGCGTCGTTGATGTCCATGCTGCGGCCGAAGGCCTGTTCCACCTTCATGTCGCGCACATCCTCGATGCCCTTGTCGGCACCGTAGAAGACCACCTCAATGCCGTTGGGCTGAACCCCGGCCCTTGCCAGCACGTCACTCAGCCTGACGCCGCCCCAGCGGGCATTGCCGATCAGGCCCTGGAACAGGCGTTCACTGTTGCCGCCGCATTCGAAACCGGCATCCACTTCCACCTTGGGCAGGCTTCTGATGTCGCTCATGCTCAGGCTGAGAGTATTGTTGACCAGGCCGGTGACCCGCAGGCGGTATTCGGCTTCCGGCAATACCGGCTGGTTGTAATGCTGGATGATGTAGAAGTCATCGTTGGGGGTGTAGTAGCTGTCGATGGTGCGGCTGTCGAGGAAGTGGATGGCGCCCGGCGCCACGGGGGGCGCGGTGAAGCCATCGGGCATGTCGGTGAAGGGCACCAGTTGCTCATCGGCGGCCAGCGCCAGGGAGGACCAGAACGGCATGCCGGCGGTGGCGGCCATGCCGCCGAGCATCAGGCCGTTCTTCATCAACAGGCGGCGGTCCTGGTTATCTACGGTATTATTCTTGTCTTGTTGCCGCATTGTATCCCCCTGATTCATCTGCAAACCCATGTTGGGGCGATTATTGACCTGTTGACCTGGGGAGTCAATTTTCTTGTCACCAGGCGGTCTCTGGCATAGGCTTGACCAGATAGACTGCCGCGGGGAAACAATAAAATGCATAACAACCAATACGGTATTGCCTCACTGTTGCTGCTTGCCCCACTGTTCTTGCTGCAGTCCTGCACGCCTCTCACCAGCGTTGCCACTTCAGTGGTGGATGATCTGCAACAGATCGACCACTACGTGCCAGTGGTGTCCTCCGCGCCAGCCATGTCTGGAGAAATGGCCCAACTCTATGTACGCGAGCGCCTGCGGCCGGAGATATTGCAGTCCGGCAGCCTTGAGGACCGGGTGGTGCTGTTTGTCCATGGCGCCGGCACACCCGCCGCCGTGGCCTTCGATGTGCCAGTGGCGCGCTACAGTTGGATGTCCGCCCTGGCGCAGGCCGGGTTCGATACCTTTGCCCTGGATCTTACCGGCTATGGCCGTTCCACCCGTCCCCATGCCATGAACGATCGCTGCAACCTCAGCGAGGCCCAGCAGTTGGAATTGTTCGGCAATGCCTGTGAGCCCAGCTTTGCCCAGGCCGCCACCACCATGGCCTCGGACTGGGATGATCTGGAAGCCGTGGTGGAATGGCTGTTGCAACTGCGCCAAGTCAGCCAGGTGCACTTGGTGGCCTGGTCACAGGGGGGACCCCGTGCCCTGGGGTATGCCGCGCGCCATCCCGACAAGGTTGGCAAGGTTGTGGTGCTGGCGCCCGCCTACAGCCCTGATCTGCCCGCCACCGCCGCCGAGGCCCCCATTGCCGGTGCCGCCATGACCAAGCAATCGCGGGATGACTTTGTGAGCAATTGGGACAGACAGGTAGGCTGTGCCAATCAATACGACCCTGTGATTGGTGACATCATCTGGCGGGACATGCTGGATTCGGATCCGGTGGGCAGCACCTGGGGCACTGGTGTCAGAAGGGCTCCGAGAACGCCTACCTTCGGCTGGACTCCCGAAATAGTGGCCAACACCCGGACCCCGGCGCTACTGGTGGCCGCCACCCACGATGCCCAGGTACCGCCCGCGCGAGTCCAGGCCCTTTATGAAGCCCTGGGCTCTACCAGCAAGCTTTATCTGGAGATGACATGCTCGTCCCACAATGCCATGTGGGAGGCCGATGCCCAACAGCTCTTCGACGCCTCCCTGCAGTGGTTGCGCGATACCAGGGTCAATGGCATGGAGAGCGGCATGATGGTGCTGGAACGGGAATGATCAGGTTTGAAGCACAATTTGAAGCACAATTTGAAGCACAAAGGGCAGACAGTTGAAAAGGCTCATATGCGCAACCAATATGTTGCTGAACACTCCGTGATTGACCCGGCAACAAAAAAGTAAGGGTTCAATTCGGTCCCTGCACGTTCCTGATAAGTAGTGTGTTAGGAAGCTTTCATTCAAAAACAAAGATCACGGGAAAGGAGAAAAGGATGAAGCCATTACACCAGATCACAGCATTGATGGCCCTGCTATTGCCAAACTTGGTTCTGGCGGCTGCCGCGCCGGATGTGGACCCTTTGGC
>JBJHAY010000243.1:0-5563 GCA_050485205.1 Gammaproteobacteria bacterium | reverse complement strand
TGCCATCCCCATGTGCTGCAGGAAATGGAAGCCATTGCCGCCAATGACGTCATTGCCTTCGACCAGGCATTTTTCGCTCACGCCAACCACTATGTGCGCAACAAGACCCGCTCCTTCGCCCTGGCGCTCACTCACGGCCGCCTGGCCAATCCACCGGTGAGCGGGCCTGCCACGCGCTATTACCAGCACCTGGAACGCCTCAGCGCCAGCTTTGCCTTCGTCACCGACACCGCCCTGCTGACCCTGGGTGGCTCGCTGAAGCGGCGTGAATACCTCAGTGGCCGCTTTGCCGACACCCTGGCCTGGCTCTACCTGGCCTCGGCGGTATTGAAGCAGCACGCCGACGACAGCAAGCACAGCCCCGCCCGCGACGACGCCCTGCTGCACTGGACCATGGGTCACTGCCTGTACCAGGCGGAACGTGCCCTCTCCGCCCTGCTCAGCAACATGCCGGGTTGGATCGGCATCGGCCTGCGCCTCAACGTCTTCCCCTTCGGCGCGCGCCTGCGTCCACCCGGCGACAAACAGGCCGACGCCATGGTGGAAGACCTGTTGAGCAACAAGAACGGCGTGCGTGACTTCCTCACCGCCGACATCTTCACCCCCGCAGCCGACAACCCCGGCCTCGGCCGCCTGGAAGAAGCCTACCGCCAACTGACCGCCACCCAGGCCCTGCGCGACAAGGTGATGCAGGCAGTACGCAAGGGTGATATCCGCAAGGGCATCATGCAGACCATGGCGAGTCAGGCTGCAGAACAGGGCGTGCTGACCCAGGAGGAACTGGACAGCCTGCTGCAAGCACAGGCGGTGCTGGACGATGTGATACAGGTGAATGACTTCGAAGCAGAGCAGTTCACGAACCTGCGGTGACGGCGACGCCATGTGCAAAGCAAGCGGAGGCTCTTGCATCGCCCATAATCAATCCGCAGCCAGTCCAGGGAAAGCACCGGACTGGATAATGGATTGGCGGTTGGCGTAGTACCTGTGATCTGCTCGATTGGCACCTGCCAGAAGTTGTCGCGAGCAGGGCTCGCTCCTACAGGGGGTCTTCGATGGAGAAGGTGAACAGGGCGGAGCCGGCGGCTACCGCCACGTATTGCTTGCCATTGACCATGTAGGTCATGGGCGCGGCATTGAGCTGGCCACCGAGGGCCGCGCGCCACAGTAGTTCCCCTGTGCGGGCGTCGAGGGCGACGAAGTAGCCGTCCTTGCCGCCACCAAATACCAGGTCGCCGTCAGTGGACAGCACACCACCCCAGGTGATGTTGCCGAGGGAGTATTCCCACACCGCTTCCAGGTTGTCGGGATTGTAGGCGCGGATCACACCCCAGGCTTCCTCGTCATTGTTGAAGAATGGTTCCAAAGCCACGTTGCCCATGGAAGTCTGACGGGTATTGATACCGACCGGGCGTGGGAACTGGCCTTCGATGGCCATGATGCCGGAATCCTCCCAGTGCGCCACATAGAACAGATCATGGGTGGGGCTGTAGGCCGGTGGCGCCCAATTGGTGGCGCCGTGGACATGGGGCCGGATCAGGGTGCCCTGGGGCGAAGGCAGCATGCCCGGCACCCGCTGCGGACGGCCATTGTCATCGAAGCCGTCCATCCAGTTCACCGCCACATAGGGCTTGCCCATCAGGAACTCGCCGGTGAGGCGGTCCAGCACATACATCAGGCCATTGCGGTTGGCCCACAGCATCAGCTTGCGCGGCTCGCCCTGCCATTGCCGATCCACCAGCACCGGCACCTGGGTGGCGTCGTAGTCCATTTCATCGTGGGGAGTGAACTGATAATGCCACTTGAGTTCGCCGCTGTCGGCATCCAGGGCAATGACACTGTCGCTGTAGAGGTTGTCGCCAAGACGGGTGCTGCCATCCCAGTCCGGCGCCGGATTGCCGGTGCCCCAGTACAGCAGGTTGGCCTCCGGATCATAGGCCCCGGCGTTCCAGATGGCGGCGCCGCCGGTGAGCCAGGAATCCCCCGACCAGGTGTCATGGCCCGGCTCGCCTGGGCCGGGGATGGTGTAAAAACGCCAGACTTCCTCGCCACTATGCACATCATAAGCGGCGATGTAGGCGCGAATCCCCAGATCCCCCCCGGCAGTGCCGATGTAGACCTTGTCGCGGATCACGTTGGGCGGCATGGTGATGGAGTAATTGGCGCTGGGATCGGCCACTTCGGTATCCCACAACAACTGGCCGCTGCGGGCATCGATGGCCAGCAAGCGGGCATCGACGGTGCCCATGAACAAGGTGTCGCCGAGAATCGCCAGGCCACGGTTGACCCGGCCACAGCAGGTGCGGGCCGGCGACGGCTGATGGGAGTAGGTCCAGAAGATGCGGCCGGTGGCGGCATCCAGTGCCACCACGTCATTGGGAGCCTGGACGGTGTAGAGCACTCCATCCACCACCAGCGGCGTCGCCTCGAACTTCTCCAGCGAGCGCGCCTGCCACACCCATTGCAGGCTCAGGCGCGAGGCATTGCCGCTATTGATCTGATCCAGGGGGCTGTGGCGCTGGTTGTCCAGGGTACGGGAATAGCTGAGCCAATTGTGGGGCTCGGCGCCGGGGTCGAGCACCCGCTCGAAGCTGACCTGGGCCAGACCAGGCCGGGCAAGCAAGGCGATCCCCATGGCAGCAAGCAATGCCACGCCCAGGCAAGGGCCAATACGATTCCAGCAGGTGTTCATGATCATGGCGTGGTTCCTCCCCGCAGGGATACAAGATATTGCACCAGGTCGGCCAGTTCCTGCTCGCTGAAACTGTCCCGCAACGAGGGCATGGGTGAGTCGATGAAGCCGTGAGCGCTGAGGTCGGCTTTCTGGAATGAACGCAAGCGCTCGTCACTGTCGAGCAGTTGCACGGTGAAGACATCATGATTCAGCAAGCGGCCGGAGACGGTCTGCCCGGCGCGGGTGGTGACTGAATAGAAACGATGATTGGGCAACACCCTGGCATTGGGGTCGAGCAGGGATTCCACCAGTTCCACCGAGGTGCGCAAGGTGCCAATGGCAGTCAGCTCCGGACCAAGACGGGAGCCGGTGCCGGCGATGCGGTGGCAGTCATAGCATTGCCCCTTGCCGGCGAACAGAGCCTGACCGCGGCTGGCATCGCCCCCCGCCACAGACTCGGCCTGCAAGGCCCTGCTGCGCAGAAAGGACACCAGTTCCTGGGCCTGTTCCTCGGTCATCCCCGGCGTCGGCGGCATGGGCGTGCCGGGAATGCCGTTGATGACGATGCTCAACAACTGCTCATCGGTATAAGGCTGGCGAAAATTGGCCAATCCCAGATCCACCCCTTCGATGAGGTTGCCGGCAACCCCATGGCAGGTGGCGCAGTAGTGCTGAAAGGCCTGCTCACCGCCCAGCAGATCGCTGCCGGTTTCGTGTTGGGCCTGAACAGGAAAGGATAGAAAAAACAGGCATGGCAGCAGGCATAACAGCGACCTGCTGGTTGCCAACAAGGCTGTGGCAGCAATTCCGGATCCATGCATGGCGAGTGCCCTCCTGATATGACTTATTATGTTCTTGGCCCGGCAAATATTGGTCCGGTATTTAACTTCATCATTGACCATCGGCTGTGGAAGAAGAGACTAAGGGATCATGATTACTGTGGCAAGATCAAGTTTTGCGCGCTCGCTTACACGCTGTCTTGCAAAATTGAACTCGCTGATTCTCTATCACCTGCCGTCTCACTGGGCCTATGGCCTGAAGCTGGCGCGGCCATCACCAGGTGTCAAAACGAGAGGGTGGAACTTGATTTGAGGCGGGCGTAGATCACGGACAGGAAGGAAGATTGGTCCACTAACCTCGAACTATTCGCGCTTTCGGTGTTCGGGGGGAGGGCTGGTCAGCCATCTGAGCAGGCCTGCGCACAGAGATCCCAGCATCATGATGCTGCCAATAAGGGAAAGCATGATGATGACACATATGATCCAGACAAGGATGGTGGTCAACATGGCGACTGGATCCGTTGTTATCACTGCCACTCAAGTATTCCGACGTGTTCTAGCAGTGTACAGGCTCAATTCGTGAGCACGAGCAATATTTGAATCATCTTACCTGTTTTTTTAAAGTCCTCGAATTCTAGGGTTTTAAAATCTGAATTATTGGGCTGTTCCCAAACACCCAGCATAATTTGCACACTTACTTACCTAAAAAGCCCTGGCTAAAATCACTCGAAATGGGCTTACAATGAATAAAATTTTTACCAAAAATAAAATATATAACGAATGTTCTATTTTGTTGAATACTAAAATTACCAAGAGTATAATATCACCGTATCTCAACCGCCACCGGCCACTATTTTCAAGGAGGAAAACCGCCATGAACACCCCGCATTCTCCCAACCCAGCGCCTGGCAACAACGCCAACCCCACTCTCACTTTTCCCAATGTATCAACGATGATTACTCTCTGTCATCCTTCGTCATTCCCGGCAACAAGCAGGACCTCCACGACAGTCTCACAAGACTCGCCGGTCATCTCAATGCCGCCCACTACCGCTTCCTCAAACTGCTCGCCGCTCTCATCGAGCGTGATGCCTGGGACGGCGGCTCCGGCATCAAGTCCCCCGCCCATTGGCTCAACTACTACTGTGGAATAGACATCGGCGCCGCCAGGGAAAAAGTGCGCGTCGCCAAGTGCCTCGCCAGCCTGCCCCTGATCGACGAGGCCTTCCGCACGGGTGTCATCTCCTACTCCAAAGTCCGCGCCATGACCCGTGCCGCCACGCCGGACAATCAGGCATTCCTGCTCCAGGTGGCGCGCCAGGGCACCGCCAGTCATGTGGAAAAACTGGTACGCAAGTATGAATACGCCAAGCGCCTATCCGCACCCAGGGAAGCCATGGCCCAGCACGAGGCCAGAAGCTTGAGCTGGTATCAGGCCGATGACGGTATGTTGATATTCCAGGGCAAGCTGGCACCGGAGGATGGCGCGCTGTTCATCAAGGCGATGAATGCCATGATGCAGGTGATGTTTGAGCGGGACAGACAAGCGGGCAAGGATGGAAAAAACGTTTCCGCGGAAACGTCAGCCACTTCCGATCCCGCTTCAGATCCCGCTTCAGCTGACACATCTGCAATTGGTACAACTTCACATCTGGCATCACCGGTTCTTCCCGAGCCAGAAAAACCCAACCTCAAGTTTGTCCAGAAACGCGCCGATGCCTTGGTGATGCTGGCGGAACAAGCCATGGGCAGCCTGGATAGAGAGGGAGTGTTGCCGGTGTTGGGTGGCGATAAGTATCAAGTGATGGTGCATCTGGAGACTTCCAAAATTGAACGGCCTGAGCCTGCTGCCACTAACGGCGATGGCAATATCATTCAGGACAACCTCACGCCAATGGCGCATTCCCCCAGCCAGCACAGCGCCACCCCACAATTTGATTGCTCTCTGGAATGCGGTGCCCGCACTCTGCCCCTGTGCCCTGAAACCACTCGACGCCTGAGCTGCGAAGCCGCGAGGATCAGCGTGCTGGAAGACAAGGATGGCAATCCTCTCAACGTCGGCAGAAAAACCCGCACCATTCCCCCCGCCATCCGCCGTGCCCTGATCCGCCGCG
>JBJHAY010000242.1:0-5567 GCA_050485205.1 Gammaproteobacteria bacterium | reverse complement strand
CGTAGGAGCGAATCTGACTGCCCCAGCCGATGTCGGCCTTTTCGGCTTCGATAGCCTGCATTTCCTGGCGCCGCTTCAATTCTTCCAACTCGTAGAGCTTGGCCTTCAACTGCTTGATGGCCTTGTCGCGGTTCTTGTGCTGGGAACGCTCGCTCTGGCACTGTACCACGACGCCCGTCGGCAGGTGGGTCATGCGGATCGCAGAGTCGGTCTTGTTGACGTGCTGACCGCCAGCGCCGCTGGCACGGTAGGTATCGACCCGCACCTGGCTCATATCCAGGTCAATGGCGATGTCGTCGTCCACTTCCGGGGACACGAACACCGAGGCGAAGGAGGTATGACGGCGGTTGCCCGAGTCAAAGGGAGACTTGCGCACCAGCCGGTGCACGCCGGTTTCGGTGCGCAGCCAGCCGAAGGCATATTCGCCCTCGAAAAAAATGGTGGCACTCTTGATACCCGCCACTTCACCTGGGGAGACTTCCTCCAGCGCGGTCTTGAAGCCCTGCTGCTCACCCCAGCGCATGTACATGCGCAGCAACATTTCGGCCCAGTCCTGGGCTTCTGTGCCGCCGGAGCCAGCCTGGATGTCAAGATAGGCGTTGTTGGCGTCCATGGCGCCGGAGAACATGCGGCGAAACTCCAGTTGCTTGAGAGCAGTTTCCGCCTGATCAAGATCCTTGAGGGCTTCGTCCAGCAGGGATTGATCGTTTTCCTCGCGCGCCAACTGGATCAGGCCATCAAGGTCATCGAGGTTTTGCGTCAAATCACGGATGGTGTGCACCACCCGCTCCAATTCAGCGCGTTCCTTGCCCAGGGCCTGGGCATATTCCGGGCGGTCCCAGACATTGGACTCGCCCAGTTCCATCTCTACTTCCGCCAGCCTTTCCTGCCTGCGATCGTAGTCAAAGATACCCCCTGAGAACGCCCACGCGTTCCTGAAAATCCTTGATCTTGCCAAGATGGCCACTGACTTCGAGCATGCTGTTCTCCCTGGAGGAAAAAAGCGGCATTTTATCGCAAGCGGCAAAACTTTGCCTATGGCCATCAAGCCGGATATTGCCGCAGCCTTGCGCCACCTTGGCCCAGGCAGCATTTCTGGCCCCCTGGTGCCTGGTTCAAAGGCTCCATGGATTACAATGCGCCCCCATGGACACTATCAACCCCAGTTCCCGCATCACGCCGGCCGTCATCCAATGGCGCGATGATGGCTTGCCCTACTCCCCAGACTATGGCGACATCTATTTTTCCGGCGAGAACCCAGCTGGCGAAAGTGCCTACGTGTTTCTTGAACAAAATGCGCTGGCCCAGCGCTGGCGCGAACTTGGCGGCGGCCATTTTGTGATTGGGGAAACCGGATTTGGCTTTGGCCTGAACTTTGTTTCCACTTGTCAGTTATGGGAGCAAGTCGCCGCGGCAGGCGCCTGCCTTGACTATGTGTCCTGTGAACGGCATCCGGTGACCGTAGAGGATCTGAGACGGCTATGTGGACGTTGGCCACATCTGCGGCAGTGGTATGAACGGCTGCTGGGGCAGTACCGCGATCACAGCGCCGGCATTCAGTTGCTTCAGTTTGATACGCCAAGAGGGGCCAGGATCAGGCTCACCTTGCTGTTCGGGGATGCCAGCGCCAGTTTCCAGGCAATCTACCAGGCCAGGACCTGGCGGGTGGATGCCTGGTTCCTGGATGGCTTTGCGCCCTCACGCAATCCAGGCATGTGGCAGGAAGCTCTGTTCCAGGCACTGGCCGCACTCAGCAAACCTGGTACCAGTTTCAGTACCTATACCGTGGCCGGCAAAGTGCGACGGGGACTGGAAGCGGTTGGTTTCAGCATAGAGAAAGCCAAGGGGCATGGTGGCAAACGCCAGATGCTCAAAGGCTGTTATCAGACCGGCACGGCCACGGCGCTGCGAAGCCGTCAGCCTTGGTTCTGCCTGCCCGCCAGCAGGGCATCCCGCCCCAGCGCAGTGGTTGTTGGCGCCGGCATGGCCGGCTGTGTCACTGCCTACACACTGGCAGAGCGAGGTTGGCAGGTAACACTGATAGACAAGGCCTCTGTGGCCAGTGGAGCCTCTGGCAACAGCCAAGGTATTGTGCATCTGAAACTGGGCAAGGTCATGAAACCTGCAACTCAGTTCATGCTGCAAGCCTATCTGCATGCCATCCCATTCTATCAACGGCTTGCGGAGGCCAATCCGGGAGTGTTGCACTGGCATGGTTGTGGCCAATTGCAGTTGTCGTTCAATGAGCGAACCCGCGGCAAGGCCTTGGAAGCCTTGCGCGATAACACCTATGAAGCAGCAGTGCTGCGTGGTGTGGATCAGACACAGGCCAGCGCACTGGCAGGAATAACCATGGCACTGGATGGACTCCACTTTCCCCTTGGTGGCTGGCTTGATCCCAGGGCGCTGTGCCAGGTCTGCTGCTCTCACCCAGCAATTGAGACACGCCTTGGTCTGGAAGTGAAGGCTTTGCAACGCCAGGGGGATGAATGGTCAGTGCTGGGCGGCAGCACCGGCACCCAGGAGTTGTTGACACTGGCAACCGCCCCCGTGGTCATCGTCGCCAATGCGCTGCAAGCCCGCCAGCTTGAGCAACTTTCACACTATCCCCTGGGTTATAACAGTGGTCAGGTGAGCTGGTTGCGGGCCACCTCTGCAAGTCGGACTCTCAAGACCATCATCTGCAGCAATGGCTATCTGCTGCCGTGCCATGACGGTCAACACAGCCTGGGCGGCAGCTTTGTATCGCGCAGCCTTGAAACCACGGTCAGTGAAAGCGCGCACCAGCGCAATCTCGGGTTCCTGGCGCAATTGGCTCCAGGCTTGTTCGATGCCCGGAACGTGTCGGGGGTGATGGGGGGACGCGCCGCGGTGCGTTGCTCGGTACCGGATCACTTGCCCGTGGTGGGGCCAGTGGAAGACCGCGCGGCATTTGTGGATGACTATGGGGTTCTCGCCCGCAACGCCCGCAAAAGCCCGTCGGCCCTGGCCAGCTACCGGCCAGGACTGTTCGTCAACATCGCCCATGGCTCCCATGGATTGACCAGTGTGCCCTTGGCGGCGGAATATCTGGCAGCCATGATTTGTGGTGAAGTACTGCCCCTGCAGAATCCCCTGCTGGAAGCCATCCACCCCGCCCGCTTCCTGTTGCGGGACCTGCGGCGCCAGCAGACCGACCACCTGGAGCAAGCTGCCTTGTAGGCCATAGGGGTCTTGTCGCGAGCAGGGCTCGCTCCTACAGGAATCTGGCACTGTAGGAACCTGCCTTACAGGCGACAAGGATATTGTCGCGAGCAGGGCTCGTTGCTACAGGTGTTGGAAGAAGCGTTTGAGGACGCGTGTCATCATCCAGGCATCCTTGCTGCCGGCCAACTCCCGAATCGAATGCATGGCAAAGGTAGGCACGCCAACATCCACGGTACGAATACCAAGTTCAGAAGCCACGATAGGCCCAATGGTGCTGCCACAACCCATGTCGCTGCGGACCACGAAGGCCTGTACCGGCACATCTTCCAGTTCACAGAGCCGACGGAACAGACTGGAGGTTTCGCTGTTGGAAGCGTAACGCTGATTGGCGTTGATCTTGAGCACAGGCCCTTGGTTCAGCAAAGGCCCATGACGGCCATCATGGCGGTCACTGTAGTTGGGATGCAGCCCGTGGGCATTGTCCACCGACAACATCAGGGACTGATGCAGCAGGCGTCGGTAATCCTCGGGGTAACTTCCTCCCAGGGCGGTAACGATACGTTCAAGAGTAGCGGTGAGAAAAGTCCCGGCGGCACCGGCTGTGGAGGCACTGCCCACTTCCTCGTGATCCGTGCTCACCAGCATGGCGGCGCGCTGCCCTCCCGCCGCGATCAGTGCTTCCAGGCCAGCATGACAACTCAGCAGGTTGTCGAGGCGGGCACCAGTGATGAAATCCTGATTGAGCCCCACCTGAGCGGCCGGCTGCACGTCATAGAGACTGATTTCGTAATCCAGCACCCTGAGGGCTTCAAGGCCGGGGTGCTCTTCACCTAGACGTCTCAGCAGCGTGGCACGAAAGTCTGTGGGCTTGTCGCCCTCGGCCAACATCAGCACTGGCGGCAGGTCGGTCTGGGCGTTGATGCTGCGCTTCTGGTTCACTTCCCGATCAAGGTGGATGGCAAGACTGGGGATCACCGCCACCGGCTGTTTGAAATCCACCAGGGCATGACCCAACTGACCACTCGCATCCAGGTAGCTGACCCTGCCCGCCAGGGACAAATCGCGATCAAACCATGGATTCAACAAGGCCCCGCCATAGACCTCCACACCCAGCTGCTCCAAGCCGGCCTTGCGTAACTCAGGCTGAGGCTTGACCTTGAGACAGGGGCTGTCTGTGTGGGTGCCGACAACATGAAAACCATTGCCGAGCGGGCCGTCTGGCCCTAAACAGAAGGCTATCAGGGAAGAGTCATTGCGGGTGACAAAGTAGCAACCGCCATGCCGCAACTGCCAACTGGCAGCCTCCTCCAGCCGCTCAAAGCCAGCGGCGGCCAAGCGCGCCGCCATGGTTGACACCGCATGGAAAGGCGTGGGCGAAGCCTGCAGAAATTCACACAGGCTTCGATTGTGATCAATGTGGGTCATGAATTGACGGACCGGACTGTCATTCGATGTCGAGCAGTTCCACTTCAAAGATCAGGGTAGCATTGGGCCCGATGGGGCCAGCGCCGGAAGGACCATAGGCCAGATCCGAGGGGATGAAGAAACGGAATTTGTCGCCCACCTGCATCAATTGCAGACCCTCGGTCCACCCTGGAATCACGCCGTTGAGAGGGAAGGAAATGGGCTGCCCGCGCTCCACGGAGCTGTCGAACACGGTGCCGTCCACCAATGTGCCATGGTAGTGGACATTGACAGTATCGCTGGCCCTGGGGCGGGGAGCACCACTGTCAGTGGTTTTCTCGATGACTTCATACTGCAAGCCGGATGCTGTGGTGGTAACCCCTTCGTTCTCGGCATTACGGACCAGGAAGTCGCGTCCGCGCTCGGCTTCGGCCTCTATTTCCGCCATCGCCTTGGACTGCTGCAGGATGGTGAACTCCTGGATCGCGGCCAGAATTTCTTCATCGCTCATCTTCAGATCGCTGCCATTGAGCGCATCGGTAAGCCCCGCGATCAGGGACTGGATGTTGAGATCCTCGGCAATACCCTGGCTGCTCAGATTGAGCCCGATGTTGACACCGATGCTGTAACCAGCGCGGCCTTCATCCGACTCCAGATCCAGGGACTGGGACGCTGCCTGGCCACTCACGAACAAAGCCAAAACCAACGCCGAGGACTTGAGGATCATTGACGATTTCATAAATCTTTTCCTTTACTGACACAGTGATTTCCCACTACCCTTGGTACCAGCTGCGGGAAACCGGCATACTACCGCAGACTTTGGAAGGATTACCACCATTCTCGTCCCTACCGGGGCGTCTGACGGACGACCAAATGAACACCCCCTTGAAAGTGCTTATTCTCCTGGCCCTCGCTGGCCTTTCCGCTTGTGAGTGGCCCTACCGGGTCACCTTCAATGACCGCGTGCTCTACAATCC
>JBJHAY010000241.1:0-5591 GCA_050485205.1 Gammaproteobacteria bacterium | reverse complement strand
GTTCGAGGCGGATCGTTGGCGTGAGCTGGAAGAACTCAAGCGCCTGGAAGTGGAGGAGCTCAAGGCCCAGGTATTCGAGGGCAGCAACCCCAATCTCATCGGCAGCAGCATCCAGCGCGAGCTGCGCCGCGCCGCCGACGCCGCCAATGTCACCGTGCGCGAAATGAGCGTGGCCCGCTTCGAGTATCTGGATGGCTGGGTCCGCATCAACCAGCAGATGAACTTCACCATCTCCCAGGAAAACATTCTGCCGTTTCTGCGTCAGATCGAAGAGGCGCGCCCGCGCATGCTGGTCAGCGACTTCACCATCAACCGGGGCCGCCGCGAATACACCGGCTCCCTCACCGTGTCCGGGTTCAGCAAGCGCCCGGGTGGCAGTTGAGGCAATCCATGGCCAGCGCGCAATTGACCCTGCCCATCTTCAGCCAGCTCCTGGAACCGGAAGGCATGGCGCCGGTGCAGAATTTCAGCGACAAGCAGGTGCTGGTCTGCGGCCGCCTGCCCAGCATCGAAAGCCGTGCCAAGGTACGCTTCGTGATGGGCGACGACGTCGACTTCCGCCTCGGCGCCAAGGATGAAGTGGCGCGGCTGCTGCGGCACTGGCGCGCCGAGCTCTCACCCCAGATTGCCGAGTCCGACGATGACTTCGTGTCCCAGTTCGGCGACGATGAATTTGCCGACCTGGACTCCGAAGCCCCCATCATCCGCCTGGTCAACCACCTGTTTGCCCGCGCCATGGACCTCAATGCCAGCGACATCCACTTCGAGCCCACCGAGACCAGTCTCGACGTGCGCTGCCGGGTGGATGGCATCATGATGCGCATCGAGAAGCTGCCGGTGAAGATTCAGTCGGCGGTGGCCTCGCGCCTGAAACTGATGGCGCGCCTGGACATCGGCGAGAAACGCCTGCCCCAGGATGGCCGCATCGACTACAAGGTGGGCGACCGCCAGTTGGACATGCGTGTCTCCACCCTGCCTGGCGTATTGGGGGAGTCCATCGTCTTGCGTATCCTCGACCGCAGCGATCTCTCCATCAACCTCACGGATCTGGGCATGCCCGAGAGCGTGCTGAAAAACTACACAAAGGTCATCACCCAGCCCCACGGCCTGATTCTGATCACTGGCCCCACTGGCTCCGGCAAGACCACCACCCTCTACGGCACCCTGGAAAAAATCCGCAACGAGAGCCACAAGATCATCACCGTGGAAGACCCGGTGGAATACCAGTTGGAAGGCATCACCCAGATTCAGGTGAACTCCAACATCGGCCTCGACTTTGCCTCCGGCCTGCGCTCCATCGTGCGCCAGGACCCGGACATCCTGATGATCGGCGAGATCCGTGACCACGAAACCGCGGAAATCGCCATCGAATCCGCCCTCACCGGCCACCTGGTGTTCTCCACCCTGCATACCAACGACGCCGCCGGTGCCGTCACCCGCTTGCAGGACATGGGGGTGGAAAGCTACCTGATCAGTTCCAGTCTGCTGGCGATCCAGGCCCAGCGCCTGGTGCGGCGGGTCTGCAACGACTGCGCCGAACTTCACGACATGACCGAGGACGAAGCCGCCATCCTCGGCCTTACCCTTGCCGCAACACCAGCTGCGGATGATCAACCTTGTCTCCCGCAGGGCAACCCCCTACAGGGAGATGAGACCATCCCCAAGATCCGCCGTGGCGCCGGCTGCGAACGCTGTGGCGGCACCGGCTATCGCGGCCGCGTCGGCCTTTACGAACTGCTGATGATGACCGATGAAATCCGCCACCTCATTACCAGCGGCGCCGACGCCAACGTCATCCGCCAGCAAGGCATCAAGGAAGGCATGATCACCCTGCGCGAGGATGCCCTCGACAAACTGCGCCGGGGCCTCACCACCCCCGAGGAAGTGGTCAGGGTCACCAGGGCCATATGAGCGTCAACTACTACCAATATCAGGCCTGCGATGCCCAGGGCAATGTCACCAGGGGGCAGCTCAGTGCCGAGTCCGAGCGCGAGGCGGTGGCCATTCTGCAGTCCCGCCGCCTGGTGCCGATCCGCATCAAGGCCGCCGCCAGGGAAGATATCCGCACCACGGGCAAAAGCATCAAGAACGCCGACCTGGTGGACTTCACCAATGGCCTCTGCACCCTGGTGGAAGCCCGCGTGCCCATCGACCGCGCCCTTTATCTGCTGGAAGGAATCACTGAAAAGGAACACATGCGGCGCCTGGTGGTGGGTCTGCGCCGCGACGTCAAGGAAGGCCGCAGCCTGGCCGATGCCATGGAAATGCGCCCCGATGTGTTTTCCAAGCTTTACATCAACATCGTCCGCGCCGGGGAAACCGGCGGCATCCTCGACCAACTGCTGCCGGAACTGGCCGCGTCCCTGGAAGCCTCCGAGGAAACCCGGCGCCAGATCGTCGCCGCCATGGCCTATCCCATCATTCTGTTGGTGGTGGGGGTGATGTCCGTGGTCTTGCTGCTGGTCTACGCCGTGCCCCAGTTCGCCGCCATGTTCGATGATGTCGGCAGCGCCAAGCCCGCCTCGATTCAATTCCTCACCGGCCTCAGCGAGACCATGAGCAGCCATGGCTGGCTGGTGCTGCCGCTGTTTGTGCTGCTGGCCGTTGGCTGGCGCCGCTGGAATGCCGACAGCGAACGCCGCCGCCGCAAGGATGCCTTCCTGCTGACCCTGCCGCTGGCGGGGCAGTTGCTGCTCTACAAGGACGCCGCCATTTTTTCCAGGACCCTGGGCGCCCTGCTGGGGGCCGGCATACCCTTGATCCGGGGCTTGAGAGTGGCCACCGAAGTGGTATCCAATAGCGAGTTGGTCTGGCACCTGAAGAAGGTGGAAGAAGATGTCAGGGGCGGCGCCGGCCTCGGCCTGTCCCTGGAGCGCACCGGCGTATTTCCCATCCTGCTGCATCAGTTGGTGACCGTGGGCGAGGAGACCGGACGCACCGGCGTCATCCTCAAGAAACTGGCCAAGACCTTCGACCAGAATGTGCGCCACCAGATGGACCGCCTGGTAAAGGCCTTGCAACCAGCCCTGATCATCTTCCTCGGCATTGCAGTGGGGGGCATCATCGTGGTAATGCTGTCCGCCGTGCTCAGCATCAACACCGTGGATTTTTAGGCGTGGGACATCCTGCCCGGTCCCCTGTAGGAGCAAGCCCTGCTCGCGACAAAATCCTCTCGCCTGCAGGGCAGGCTCCTACAAGGGGGGCTCTTACAGGGGAGCTGGGATTCCGTCGCCTGCAGGGCAGGCTCCTACATACGGGGCGGTGCTGTGCAAGTTTTGAAAGGAAAGATAGAGGATGGCACGTACAACAAACAATGGAGTTTCAATGTGAGCCTGGATAACACCAGCCCGACACAAGTTTTCAAGCCCCGCATCCTGGCCTGTCTGATCCTCAGTGCCAGCCTGGCTGCCTGTGCCGGTGTCGGCACCACCCAGACCGCCACCACCACCGTGCCAGCGGCGGCACCTGCCGCCCAGCCCGCGCCGCAACCCGCCCCCGCCCCGGTAGTGGTGGAAACACCCGCCGAGCCGGAGGACCCAGGCATCAACCGGGATGGCCAGATCATCGACATCCAGCGCTTCGTGGAAACACCACCGACAGTCAACGCTCCCGCCAACAACACCATCGAGCTCAACTACGAGCAGGAAGACCTGCGGGTGGTATTCGAAGACCTGGGCGACGCCCTGCAGATCAACATGGTGATCGACCCCACCATCGACGACCGTGTCAGCATTCGCACCTCCCCCGCCAACCCCCTGCAATACGAGGACATCTGGTCCCTGATGCGCTTGTTGGCGAGAAACGCCGGCATCACCATAGAACAGGTGGGCAACGTTTACGAATTTCGCAAAAACCCGTCCAATATCCCGGTGGAAATCGTCATGCCGGCCTGGCTCAACGATGCCACTTCCTCCACCGTGCTCCAGGTCACGCCGCTGCTCTACATTTCCCGCGAGGCCGCCGAGGAAGTGCTGCGGCCCCTGTTGCAGCCGGAGGGCAACATCATCCGCCTGGGCCAGACCAACGTGCTGGGCATCAGCGGGTCTCCCGCCCAGCTGGGCCGGATCAATGCCCTGTTGGAGGTGATCGACGCCGACCCCTTCCAGAACCAGGGCATCCGCCTCTATCAACTGGTCAACTCCCAGGCCCGGGAAGTGGCGGAGGAGCTCAAGAATATTCTCAGCCTGATCGAGGGTGAACGTTCCTCCTACCAGGTATTGGGCCTGGAGCGGATCAACTCAGTGCTGGTGATCGCCCCCGCCAGCCGTGGCTTCGACGAGGTCAACCGCTGGATCAGGGTGCTGGACGCCGAAAGCCAGGAACAGGTGGAGCAGCTGTTTTTCTACCGGGTCAAGAATCTCAAGGCCTCGTCCCTGGCCGATACCCTCACCAGGGTGTTCCAGCGCGAAGACGGCCAGGAAGCCCGTGCCCGGCGCGATGACGCCCAGCAGGGCAACATTCCCGGCGTAAACCCCAACCTGATCAGCCAATTGACCCCTGATCTGGTGGGAGACCCCGCCGCCCAGCAGGGCCAGCAACAACAGCCTGCCCAGGGTGGTCCCACGGAAATCGTTTCCGCCAATCTCGCCGTCACCATTGTCGCCGACGATGACACCAACAGCCTGCTGGTGCGGGGCACGCCCAGGGAATACCGGCAGTTGCTGACCGCCATCAGCAACCTGGACAACATTCCCCAGCAGGTCTTGATCCATGCCGTCATTGGCCAGGTCACCCTCACCGAATCCAACAAGTTCGGCATCGACTGGACCAGGGTCTCCAGCAATGCCGCCAGCGGCCCGGCACAATTGAGCACCAACTTCCTGCCCGGTGGCCTGTTTCAGCCGGAAACCGGCCAGCCGGCACCGGGCTCGGGCTTGATCTTCACCCGCACCTTCACCGACGGTGCCGCCATCATTGATGCCACCCTCAATGCCATCGCCCAGGACAACGATGTGCAACTGCTCTCACGGCCATCCATCCTCACCATCAACAACCAGGAAGGCGAGATCAAGGTGGGGCAGTCGGTGCCGGTCAATGCCGGCGCCGTGGCGACGGCGGTGGGCACGGCCCAGAACATCCAGTACCGGGACGTGGGCATCGTGCTGACCATCACCCCCCATATCAACGAGGACGGCTTCATCAACATGGAGATATTCCAGAGCCTGTCGGCGGTGGAAGACAGTTCTGGTGGCGTCAGCCAGAACCCGATTTTCACCAACCAGGAAATCACCACCACGGCGGTGGTTTCCGACCAGTCCACCATTGCCCTCGGCGGTCTGATCCAGGACGACACCAGCCAGACCAATGCCGGCGTGCCACTGTTGAGAAGGGTGCCTGGCCTGGGGAGTCTGTTCTCCTACCAGACCAGCGTTGCGGTGCGACGGGAATTATTTGTTATCCTCAGGCCTCAAATCATCAGGGGCGACGGCTCCGATACGGCGACCCTGCGGGAATTCCGCAACCGCTTCGAAAACGTCTCCCTGCTGCTGGAAGAAGCCGGCCTGTAGGAGCCTGCAGGCACTGTCGCCACTTGGAAATTGAAACAAGGAAACATGCACATGAGACATCACAGACACCACGCCACCAAGGGC
>JBJHAY010000240.1:0-5596 GCA_050485205.1 Gammaproteobacteria bacterium | reverse complement strand
GCCCCAGGTTGCCAATATTGGTCAGGTTGCCGGTGAGGGTGTTGATGCGGTTGTCCAGATTGGTCAGGGCATTGGCGTTCTGGGTCAGCATGTTGCCCTGATTGGCCACGGCGGTTTCCATGGCCTTGGAGGTTTCCGCCAATCCGTCCACCGTGGTTTTGAGGGCGGCAATGTCAGTGCGGTTCTGGTTGCGCGCCGCCCACAGCTTGTCGATCTCGGTGAAGTTGGTCTCGATTCTGCGCAGCAGGCCCAGGGTGGTTTCCTCGGTATTCTCGCCCACCACCGACAGGGTCCGCTCCAACTCCAGAATCCTGTTGGTTGCACGCTGCAAGTTGACCTTGCCAGCCTCATTCTCTGTGTAGAAGTAATAGCCGGCGGCACCCGAGGCAAACATGCCCAGGGTCAGCAGGGTCAACAGAAAGCGCACCGCGCCGCTGCTGCGGGCCACCACGTCATCATGCAGCACCGGAATGGCGGCGGCGGAGGAAGAGGAAGTACCTCGCCGCTTCTTTTTACGGTGATAGACAAGCTCGTCCCGGTCCGGAACGAGGCTGGGGATGTCGAAGTCGTCTTGATTGTTAGCCATGGCACCTGTGCAAGTTTCGAAAGTGTTGGGGGAGTACCGCCGAACCGCCCGCGGTCAATGCGGCATTCAATACTACTTCACTCACTGCTGTAAAGACCGGCTCAGTGGTATTTTCAGCCCACAACTTAATACGAGCTGAATCTGGAAGCAACTTTATTGCCATGGCGCAACCGCAATCTCTGCACAAACTGCCCCAAGCATGGCGACTATCCTGTAAAATCGCCACTTTGATTGCAGCATGCACACCCAGGCCACTGGGATGATGACTGATGACTCCCCTGGGAACTACTTGATGAAACGTTTTTTCACCCTGATCCTGCTCGCTGGCACCAGCTTCGAAGCACATGCCGACATTTTCGCGGTATTTCGCGACGAGCAGGGCAGGACCAACTGGCAGTACGTGGCCAACACCAGCGCCAGCCTGCTGATTCTGATTCTATTGATCGTGCTCGGCTTCCTGATCCGGGCGCATTTGCGGGCGCGGCGCGCCAACAAGGCCCTCACCGAGATCAAGGCCACCCTGGAGGAAAGGGTCGCGCAACGCACGGCAACCTTGCAGGAGACCACTGCGCGCTTGCAAAAAAGCGAGGCCTACATCACCAGCATCGTCAATTCCATGCCGGTGATGCTGATCGGCCTCAATCAACAACTGCAAGTCACCCAATGGAACAGGACCGCCGAAGAAATCACCGGCCGCCCCTTCGCCGACGTGGTGGGCAAGAACCTCTGGGAGGCCTATGCCTCCATCACTCTCACCGCCGACCAGGTACTGAAGGTGCTCACCAGTGGTGAAACCCTGCATCTGAAACATACCCAGCGGGGGCAGTACAGCTTCGACATTACCCTTTATCGCCTGGAGGGCAATGGAGACACTGGCATCGTCATCCTGATTTCCGACATCACCAAGCAAGTCAACGCCGAGACCAAAGTGGCCGAGCGTGACAAGATCTCGGCCCTGGGGGAACTGGCCTCTGCCATGGCCTATGACATCAGCCTGCCCATCAACACTATTCTTGCCCGGGCTTCCAGCGCCAGGCAGATCATCGAGGCCGCGGACCTGGGCCCGGTGAAAAGCTTCCTGTTACAGGAGATGGAAGTCGTGCGCCAGGGCGCCCAGCAAGCCAGCGCCATTTCCCAGAACCTGCTGGATCTGGCGCGCAGCCACCGCAATGCCGAACAGCCCGCCGATGTGGTGGAAATCATGGAACGCAGCCTTGATCAGGCCAAGACACTGTTTCGCGACGTCGATGGCCTGGCCTTCAAGGACATTGAGATCCGCCGTGATTATGCCCAGTCCCTGCCCCCGATTTCCTGCATTCCGGCGGAATTGGAGCAGGTGTTCGTGCGCCTGTTGCGGAGCGCCTTCTATGCGCTCAAGGCCCGGTCAGGGCAAGAGGCCGGGGAAGAAAAATCCTGGATCAAGGTGGAAGTCGGCGAATTCTTCGATTCAATCTGGATCAAAATCCTGCACAAGGGCCAGCCCATAGGAGCTGAGGAACAGAAGGACATCTTCGAGCCCTTCTTCGCCATCAATACCCGGCCCGCTGCCTGCCCGGTGGAACAACGCCTGTCCTACCCGTTCTTCATCATCACCGAGCATCACCAGGGACATCTCTCGGTGACCTCCGATGAAGACCTGGGGACTTGTTTCAATATTCAGCTGCCGCCAGTCAAATAAAGCCACTTGCTCAGCCCCCAAAATGCAAAACCCCCGCGGGTAGCGGGGGTTTGTTGATGGCAGGTGGGACTTGTGGCCCCACCTGGCCGATATGACATCGAGTGCCGGGCTTACATCATGCCCATGCCGTCCATGCCGCCCATGCCGCCGGGGCCGCCAGCAGCAGGCTTCTCTTCCGGAATCTCGGAGATCATGGCCTCGGTGGTGATCATCAGACCAGCCACGGAACCGGCGGCCTGCAGGGCTGAACGGGTGACCTTGGTGGGGTCGATGATGCCCATTTCCAGCATGTCGCCATATTCGCCAGTGGCGGCGTTGTAGCCGAAGTTGCCACTGCCCTGACGCACCTTGTCCAGTACCACGGAGCCATCGTCACCGGCGTTGCGGGCGATCTGGCGCAGAGGAGAGGTCAGCGCCCGCTGCAGGATGGTCAGACCAACATTCTGGTCTTCGTTGGCGCCTTTCAGGTCGACGATGGCCTGCAGGGCGCGCACCAGGGCAACACCACCACCAGGTACCACGCCTTCCTCGACGGCGGCACGGGTGGCGTGCAGGGCATCTTCGACGCGGGCTTTCTTCTCTTTCATTTCGATTTCAGTGCCGGCACCAACCTTGATCACGGCAACACCGCCCGCCAGTTTGGCAACGCGCTCTTGCAGTTTTTCACGGTCGTAGTCGGAGCTGGTTTCTTCGATCTGGCCACGGATCTGGGCCACGCGGGCAGCGATTTTCTTGGGATCGCCAGCGCCATCGATGATGGTGGTGTTGTCCTTGGTGATGCTGACGCGCTTGGCGGAACCCAGGTCTTCCAGGGTGGCGCCTTCCAGGCTCAGACCCACTTCCTCGGCGATCACAGTGCCGCCAGTGAGCGTGGCGATGTCTTCCAGCATGGCCTTGCGACGGTCACCAAAGCCAGGGGCCTTGACGGCAGCTACCTTGACGATGCCGCGCATGCTGTTGACCACCAGGGTAGCCAGGGCTTCACCTTCCACGTCCTCGGCAATGACCATCAAGGGACGGCCAGACTTGGCCACGCCTTCCAGCAATGGCAGCATTTCGCGAATGTTGGTGACTTTCTTCTCGACCAGCAGGATCAGCGGGTTGTCCAGTTCCACGGACATACTTTCCTGGTTGTTGATGAAGTAGGCGGAGAGATAACCGCGATCGAACTGCATGCCTTCCACCACGCTCAGTTCGTTCTCCAGACCGGAGCCGTCCTCAACGGTGATGACGCCTTCCTTGCCGACTTTTTCCATGGCTTCGGAAATGATCTCACCCACGCTCTCATCGGAGTTGGCGGAGATGCTGCCCACCTGGGCAATGGCCTTGGTGGTGGTGCAGGGCTGGGAAATCTTGCTGAGCTCGGCCACGACGGCGGCAACGCCCTTGTCGATGCCACGCTTCAGATCCATCGGGTTCATGCCGGCGGCAACCGCCTTCAAGCCTTCATTCAGGATGGACTGGGCCAGCACGGTGGCAGTGGTGGTGCCGTCACCGGCAACATCGGAAGTCTGGGAAGCCACTTCCTTCACCATCTGGGCGCCCATGTTCTCGAACTTGTCCTTGAGTTGGATTTCCTTGGCCACGGACACACCGTCCTTGGTGACGGTGGGAGCACCGAAGCTCTTGTCCAATACCACGTTACGGCCTTTGGGACCCAGGGTTACCTTGACCGCGTCGGCCAGCAGGTTGACGCCCTTCAACATGCGTTGACGAGCGGAATCTCCAAACAATACGTCTTTTGCCATGATCTTGATTCCTGTCTTTCAGTCTTTGTTTATTGGAATATGCCGGTTTAATTGAGAGGGGAAGTGCTTACTTCTCCAGCACGCCGAAGATTTCGCTCTCGTTGAGGATCAGCAGTTCCTCGTTATTGACCTTGACGGTGTTGCTTGCGTACTTGCCGAAGATCACGGTGTCGCCCACTTTCAGGTCCACCGGGCGCACGCTGCCATTGTCCAGAAGACGTCCCGGACCTACCGCCACCACTTCACCCTGAGCCGGCTTCTCGGCCGCGGAACCCGGCAGTACGATGCCACCCGCGGTCTTGGTTTCTTCTTCCTTACGCTTTACCACTACCCGGTCTTGTAACGGACGAATTTTCATTGCAGTTATTCTCCAACGTTTTGATTGATCAAGATTCGAAACACCGGCGGGCATTACCTCTAGGGAGCCCACAAAAAATTCTTACAAATCAAGGTTTGGGGGCCACTTGGCAAGACCAGAAAGGCGATCCAATCCATAATTTGAACCCCCTAGATGGGGCTGCTGGAAGTGATTTCAATAGCGACGGGCGAATTATTTTGAAGTTTTTTCATCCCCAGAGGGCTGATGCAGGTGGCGGTTCGGGCCCTGCTCCCGGGAAAACTCACCTTCAAACACGTCACTGCCGGAAGCATGGGTGTGGTGGCGGCTATGCACTTCATAGCTGAAGCTGTGAAATCCGCCCATGCCAGGCCCCATCATGACCTTGCCGGAAGCAATCGCCCGCCGTGCCAGCCAGTGCCTGCTGACAGGCAGCAACAAGGTAAAGCCAATGGCATCGGTGATCAGCCCCGGCGTCAACAACAGGGCTCCAGCCACCGCCAGCAACAAGCCTTCCACCATTTCCTGGGCCGGCATTTCACCGCCAGCCATGCGCTGGTTGGCCCTGCGCCAGGTGGAAAAGCCCTGATGCCGCAACACCGCCACGCCAACAGTGGCGGTGACGATCACCAGCAGCAGGGTGTTGATGGCACCGATGTAATCGCTGACCTTGAACAGCAGCAACAGTTCGGTGAGGGGAATGATGATGAACAGTAGAAAGAAAAAGCGCATGCGCGTCCATGAATCCTGAAAAATTAATATATGCTCTTGATCAAACCAAGCCCCCTGTAGGAGCGAGCAGGGCTCGCTCCTACAGGGGTATATCGGGTCGAGAAGCATGATAACAAGCCAGCGGGAACAAATCTGGCAAATCGTCGCCGCCATTCCAGCCGGCAAGGTGGCCACCTACGGCCAGGTGGCGCGCCTGGCCGGGCTGCCCAATCACGCCCGTCATGTGGGCACCACCCTGCGTCTGCTGCCTGTCGGCAGCCGACTGCCCTGGCACCGTGTGGTCAACGCCAAAGGCGCCCTCTCCTTTCCAGAAGGCAGCGAATCATGGCACCGGCAAAAATCCAGGCTGGAGCAGGAAGGCATCGAATTCCACAACGGCCGCATCAACCTGCGCCGCTGCCAATGGTCTCTGTAGGAGCGAGCCCTGCTCGCGACCCATGCCACAGGTCGCGAGCAGGGCTCGCTCCGACAAGGAAGATAGTGTGTCTCGTATACACATCAGACGCGGCCGCCGA
>JBJHAY010000239.1:0-5606 GCA_050485205.1 Gammaproteobacteria bacterium | reverse complement strand
GGCCATGAGAGGGCCTCGGCGCAACAGTTAAGCCGGTGAATTTTCAAAACGCCAATTTTTTTGAAATGTGTCCATGGTCCTGCTTAACTGCCCAGTATGCTGTACAAGCAGGAGGGTCACAGCCATGAAAATCATCAGCTTTTCAGACGCCAGGAACAACCTGGAAAATCTATTGGATCAGGTAGTAAATGACCATGACTACGCTGTTATCACACGCCGCGACTCGAAAGATGCAGTCGTGATGTCCTTGGAGCAGTTCAACGGCCTTATGGAAACAGTACATCTGCTCAAAAGCCCAGCCAATGTCGCACACTTGTCAAAATCAATTGCACAATACAACTCCGGCAAAACAGAGCAGCGTTGATTAACGGATGATTGAAGTTGTTTATGTGATTCAGCGCGGGGGGGGTTTATAATGCCGCCTCCCGTTGACTGGTCACTCTCCCTACTTGATGAAATCCCTCAACCCGCAGCAGTTGAGCGCCGTGCGCTACATCGACAGCCCCTTGCTGGTGCTGGCGGGCGCGGGCAGTGGCAAAACCAGTGTGATCACCCGCAAGATTGCCTGGCTCATCAGCGACTGCGGCTTCAAGCCACACCATGTGGCGGCCGTCACCTTCACCAACAAGGCGGCGCGGGAAATGCGCGAGCGTGTCGGCCAGTTGTTGCAAGGCAAGGAGTCCCGTGGTCTTACCATTTCCACCTTCCACCAGTTGGGGCTGGGCATCATTCGCAAGGAGTGCGGCTACCTGGGACTGAAGTCCAGCTTCTCCATCTTCGACGACTATGACTGCCACTCACTGATCAAGGAATTGCTGCACAAGGAACTGGACGCCAATGACGATCAGTTGAAACGCCTGAAGGCAATGATCTCCAATTGGAAAAATGACCTGCAACTGCCCGAGCAAGTACTCTCCAGCGTCAGTGATGCCGAGCAGGTGTTGGGGGCGAAAGTCTACGAAGCTTATCAACGTCATCTGCGCGCCTACAACGCGGTGGACTTCGACGATCTGATTCTGCTCCCCGCCACCCTGCTGCAACGGGAAGAGGAAGTGCTGGCGCGCTGGCGCCAGCGTATCCGCTACCTGCTGGTGGATGAATACCAGGACACCAACGCCAGCCAATATCTGCTGGTGAAACTGTTGATGGGCAATCGTGGCAATCTCACCGTGGTGGGGGACGACGATCAATCCATCTACTCCTGGCGCGGCGCCCGCCCCGAGAACATGCAGCTGTTGCAAGAGGATTACCGCGACCTCAAGGTGATCAAGCTGGAACAGAACTACCGTTCCAGTAATGCCATTCTCAGCGCCGCCAACAAACTGATCGCCAACAACGCCCATATTTTCGACAAGACCCTGTGGAGTGAACTGGGCCGCGGCGACCCGATCCGGGTCATCGTCTGCGCCAACGAGGATGCCGAGGTGGAGCGCATCGCCACCGAAATCATCAGCAACACCGTGCAGCGGCGGCTGGCCTTCAAGGATTTCGCCGTGCTCTATCGCGGCAACCATCAGGCCAGGCTGCTGGAATTGAAACTGCAAGGCTTTCAGATTCCCTACAGTCTGGCGGGCGGCACCTCGCTGTTCGCGCGCACCGAGATCAAGGATTTGATGGCCTACCTGCGCCTGCTGATCAACCCGGATGATGACAATGCCTTCCTGCGCTGTATCAACACCCCCCGGCGCAAGATCGGGCCCACCATGTTGGAAGCCCTCGGCAACTACGCCACTCAGGCCGGTGTCAGCCTGTTCGAGGCCTGCCACCACATGGGCCTGGCGGAGCACTTGAATGAAAACCAGGTGGAAAAATTCCGTGAATTCCACCAATGGATGATGGCCGCGGCACGGCGCGCCGACAATGGCGAGGGCGTGGCGGTGATCAAGGAAATGCTGGACGACATTCACTACGAAGCCTGGCTGCAACAGAATGCCAGTACCCCTGCCGCCGCCGAGCGCGCCACCGCCAATGTCAACCTGCTGCTGGCCTCGCTAGAAAACAGCATGCAAAAAGCCCAGGAGCAAGGTGACGAGGCCGATCTGGAAAGCGCGATCAATAAACTGATCCTGCGCGACATGCTGGAACAGCAGGAGGAACAGGAAGAAGGCAACCGGGTGCAGTTGATGACCCTGCACGCCGCCAAGGGGCTGGAGTTCCCCTTCGTCTTCATCATGGGCATGGAGGAGGAACTGCTGCCGCACCGCAACAGCATCGAGTCGGGGGATATCGAGGAGGAACGGCGCCTGGCCTACGTGGGCATCACCCGCGCCCAGCGCACCCTGGTATTCACCCTGGCGGCCCAGCGCAAGCAATATGGCGAGATGATGAAGCCCACCCCGAGCAGATTCCTGGACGAATTGCCACAGGAATTGCTGGAGTGGGAAGGCCGGGTTGGCGACAGCACTCCGGAAAAGGCGGAGGCCACCGCCAGGAGCGCCCTGGCGGGGCTGAGAAACTTATTGGATTGATCCAACAGTCATGACTGTCAGGTCAATAATCCAATCATCCACCCTATTCTATTCCCAACAACACCACTGAGCCCGTGGACACCACTTCCTCATTGGTGCCGAGGACGTCGTACTGGCCATTGAGTGAACTGTCCACCGCCACCGCCAGGGTGCCGGCGCCCAATTGCAGCTTGCAGTAGGCGCCTCCATTGTCATTGAAAAAGCAGGTGCCGGTAGTGGGCATGGCGCTGGACGTTGTGGTATTCAACAACACTCCATTAAGTTGCAGAAAGCGCTGGGTCTGGCGCACATCCAGCAGCAACTTGTCATAACTGACCTGATTGTGCTGCAAGGGGGTGATGTCGAAATTCACGGCGAACTCATTGGCCATGGCTTGGGTGGACACAACCAGCGGCAGGCACAGTATCAGCAGGGCTTTTTTCATGGATATTGTCTCCTTCGTTACCGACTCAAGATACGGATTGGCGGAGAACCTGCAACAAACCTCCCTGGTCGTCAAGCGCCGACAGAACCAAGGCATTGTCTTTACAGTCGGCAGGCTCCCCCGCCAATAAACGCTGTAGGAGTCTGCCCGTCGGCATTCGGATGGGGTCGCGAGCCGGGCTCGCTCCTACAGCGGGTCCCGTGATTACAGGGATTCGAGGATGTAGTCGACGGTGGCGCGGATGTCATCGTCGGAGCAGTCCATGCACAGGCCCTTGGCAGGCATGGCGCCATTGTTGAAGCCTTCGATGGCGCCAGCGTACAGGCCATCGACCCCCCTTTCGTCAATCCTGGGCTGCCAGGCGGAGGCATCACCCAGCACTGGGGCGTTGTTGGCGCCGGTGCCATGGCAGGCAAAACAGAAAGTCTGGTAGACCTGTTGCGGTTCCTTGGGGCCACCATCGCCACCGGCCATGGCAACGCCAGCGGCACAGGCGTCGCCCATGACACAGACCTCGCCCACCGGGGCGATGCGATCACGGATTTGATCGGCGACGGCGGCGACGGCGATTCCAGACATCAAACTCAGCAGGGTGGTTACCAACAGGGTAGTGGCGGTTCTGGCCTTCACGGCCTCCACGCACTTCGCAACAAAACCAATCACTTCAGATACCTCTCAACAACGGACAATGAAATCAGACAGCCCGGTTCTCGCATCAGTCTTCCCCGGGACGGGCGACATGGCTCACAAAGTGGCGAATTATACCGGGAAAACGACTGCGCCGGAACATCGTTGGCGCCTTGTCGACCCCAGTCACCTGCCCGGCACGTGCCGGTACTCTGCCGGGGATGCACAGACTGGTGCAAGCCGGGCTAGGGCGTGACCGTGAAACGCAGGGGCTCGCCATTGTGAATGATGGCCGTGGGATTGGCCGCCAGGGCATAGCCCACGTAGACCCTGAAGCCGGTATTGGTCAGGCCCAGGGACGCCGGCACAAAATTTCTGGCCACTTCCACCGCTTCCTCTTCCTCCAGACGGTTGGTGAGCCGCGCCGCGGGCAAGGCCGCCAGATTGCCATCGAACAGACGGAAATTGCCATCCTGCATCAGCACATAGTGGCGGCCATCGTCCAGGATCACCAGCACATGGATGGCGGCTCGCCGGCCGACATGGGCAGGGTCCACCGTGATGAAGGCATTGACGTCGATGGCATCGGTGGAGGAGAAACTGGTGCGGTAGCTGAGCCCCCCATCGCGGCTGGCGCCGCCAAAGAAGCGGGCGCCGCTGTCCGCCCCTTGAAGGGTCTGGGCCTGCCCCAGCAGGGCGCCACCTTCCTCGTTGGCCAACAGCTCATAACTGCCGATATTACCGGCACATGGGGTCGGGCTGGTGTAGGTATTGGCCAGCACCAGGTATTCCCCCGGCTCGAACAGGCGCGCGATGCGGGCGTTGCAGCCAGGGCCACTGTCATCATCGAAGGCGATGGTGCGGAGCTGGGGATCGGTGACGATGAGCACCGGGTCCAACTGGGTGGAGTTCATGGTGATCACCAGCCGGGTCGGCTGGTCGAGGCTCAGGCGGTAGACGTCCACCCGGCTGGTGTCATTGCCACCGCCGTAAAGCTGGAAAATCTGGCAGTCTCCCGCGCCCAGGCGGCCAAAGATGGTGCGATTGAGGAGCAGGTTCTGGGTCGTGCAACTGACGGGGCCGCCGTAGAGGGTATTGGCACCGTTGATGTCGTCCTGCTGCAAGGAGCGCAGGTTGCCGATATTGGACGCCATGATGGCGGGGCGGCTATCCTCGTGTCCCAGCCCCAGGGCATGCCCCAGCTCATGCAGCGCCACCCGATAAAAATCCGGGCCACTGGGCCGCAGGGGGCCGGGGTAAACGTTCCAGCTCGAACTGCTGTTGAAAATAATGTCGCTCTGATTGAAGTAGGCAAAACCCAATTGCCCATTGATACTTCTGCTCAGGGTGATGGCGATGACATTCTGGCCAAAGTCATTGCCACATACCGAGTCATTGAAATCGACACCGTTGAAGCCATCGCCGCCACCGGCCGGAAAGCCGCTGCCATTGGTGTTGCGGCGGTAGCCCTGGCAAGGGTCGCGGTAGGCGCGGACGATGCGGAAATTGAAGGCGGTTTTATCGGACCACTCGAACATGGCGCCTTCGAAGGCATCATTCCAGCTGACGCCGGAGGGCGAAGTGCCAGGCATGTTGACATGGAACACCGTCTCGCCATTGGCCCAGCGGGTACCATCGATTTCAAAGGCATGGGCGGCCGCCACCAGACTGGCGGCGCCAAGCAACAAGGCTTTGTAACGCAAGCCGGCTCTCATCACTGACCCTGGGCCTCCATCAGATCACGAATTTCCTGCTTGAACTGACCAGGCGTCAGGAAGGTGCTGGCGCTGACATCGTCGGCGAGGCTGCGGGGAAGTTGCAGGGTATCCAGCTTGGCGCGGAGGGCTGTCTGTTTCTGGGCGGCGAGGGAACGCAGTGGCTGACGCGCATTGGTGAACACCAGCTCATTGCCATCAGGGTCGCGACGGATCACGTAATGACCTTGGGACCAGCCCAGCAAGGGATTGACCAAGTCCTGCGTCAGATCCTCCACGAAGTAAATGCCGCGTTCACCTTGGGCTGGCAGCACCAGTTCAGAGACGCGGACACTGACCTCCGCGTCCTCTCCTCCCATGAAGCGCAACTCT
>JBJHAY010000238.1:0-5630 GCA_050485205.1 Gammaproteobacteria bacterium | reverse complement strand
TCGAATTCCATGATCTTTCCTTAAGTAAGCCGCTGATATCGCGCGGCGCAGAATGCAGCAAGGCAGCACCTCTGTCAAATCCGCATTGTTGCTTGAATGGGTGCTATTTTGCCGCGAATTACCGCCAAGTGGTTGACTGTCAGCCAAGCATCATGAATATTAGCGCCCTTTCCACTTATTACTCCCGTTTCGCCCTGGCTCGCCAGGGTCCGAAGCAGCATTGACAGGTCATATCGTGAGCAGTGAACTCTCTCCCTTCGCGGGTCCTGGCCCGACCCGGATATTCGAGGATGCCCTTGCAGCCGGCAAGTTCATCATTCAGCAGTGCAAGGAATGCGGTCAGCATTTGTTCTATCCGCGCGCCCTTTGTCCCCACTGCGGCGCGGTTGACTTGAAGTGGGTGGAGCCCACTGGCCGCGGGGTGGTCTATTCCACCTCGGTGGTGCGGCTACGACCGGAACATGGGCCTGACTACAACGTGGTCCTGGTGGATCTGGAGGAAGGCCCGCGCATGATGGGCCGGGTGGTGGACATCGCCCCGGACAAGGTGAAAATCGGCATGCGCGTGAGCGCCAAGGTCAGCATGATCGACGGGGAACCGGCGGTTGTTTTCATCACCAAGGAACAGGGGGCACAGGAATGGTAGACAGTTTGCGTGGCAGCGTGGCCGTGGTGGGTGTGGGCCTGACGCCATTCGGAGAGTTGCCTGGCCGTACCCACATGGACATTCTGGCCGAGGCGGTGTACCACGCCCTGGATGACGCCGGTATCGGCAAGCACGAGGTGGACGGCATCTTCGGCTCCAACTTCGTGGATCAGCTGAGTCCCCTGGTGGTGGCGGAGTACCTGGGCTTGAACCCCGCAGTCATGGATGGCAGCAACCTGGGCGGCTCTTCCTTCGTCAATGCCCTGCAGTCGGCGGCGGCGGCCATCTCCCTTGGTTTGTGCAAGGTGGCGCTGATCTGCTACGGCAGCAACAATCGCACCGGGGCCCATATCCGGCCAGCGGCCGCGCCAACCGTGGAGTCGGTCTACAAGCCCCGTTATCCCATCAATGCCTATGCCCTGGCGGCGGCGCGACATATGCATGAATACGGCACCACCGCGGAACAACTGGCGGAAGTGGCAGTGGCGGCCCGGTCCTGGGCCAGGCTCAATCCCGCGGCCACCATGCGTGATCCGCTCACTGTCGAGGATGTGCTGTCCGCGCGGCGGGTGGTGGACCCCTTCGGCGTGCGCGATTGCTGCCTGGTCAGCGATGGTGGTGGTGCCATGATTCTGGTGTCCCGGGAGCGCGCCAGGGATTTTCCGAAAAAGCCGGTGTACATGCTCGGCGTGGCTTCGCGAACCACTCACAACATCATTTCAGCCATGCCTGACCTGACCACCACTGCCGCCGCCCAAAGTGCGCCCGCGGCCTTTGCCATGGCCGGGGTCAAGCCCGCCGACATCGATCTGGTGGAGCTCTACGACGCCTTCACCATCAATACCATTCTGTTTCTGGAAGACATGGGCTTCTGCGCCAAGGGCGAGGGTGGCGCCTTTGTTTCCGGCGGTAATATTGCCCCAGGTGGCCGCTTGCCGGTCAATACCAATGGTGGCGGCCTGAGCTGCGTGCATCCCGGCATGTATGGCATGTTTCTGATGATCGAAGCGGTTCAACAGTTGCGTGGCGAATGCGGCGCGCGCCAGGTCGAGGGTGCTGCCCTGGCTGCCTGTAATGGCAATGGAGGCTATCTTTCCAGCCAGGTGACCGCTATATTTGGCACGGCGGATGCCCTCTGACAGGGGCGCTTGAACTCATACTGACACACGTCAAGTGGGGACAGATGGTAGCTTGTTAGACTGGCATTACTTGAGAGGGGCGGGTCGGCCCATTCATTAAAGCTGGGTTAACAACAGAACAACGAGGAAGCAACCATGAGCCTGAAGAAATCCCTTTTACTGGCCACGTCCATGATCGTGGTGTTATTGGCCGGGTGCCGGACCTATCCAGATTACACGGGGGATTTCCGTTTTCCCATTCTCAGGGGAGACGTCGAGCGCGGCCAGCAGGCTTTCATCGCCAATGAGTGTCACCAATGCCATCTGGTGGATGGCGTCGACCTGCCGGCGTACCCAGGCCAGCGCATGTTCAACATCACCCTGGGGGGTGAGCTGATCTTTGTGAAGACCTATGCCAGCCTGGTGACCTCCATCATCAATCCGGATCACATCATTTCCGAACAGTACCTGGCCACCATGCCTCGCACCGAGAGACGCAGCACCATTTCCTCGCCCATGTATCTGAAAGAAGACATGACAGTGGCGGAGATGATCGACATCGTGACTTTCCTCAATTCCCGCTACAGCCTGCTGCCCGGCTATACCGAGTACTTCTACTGAGTGCTGGCCAGGCCCATGACGGCGGCAGTTGCCGCCGTTGGTCAAGCTTCCAAGCCCTTGCCCCACTGCCCCAGGAAAAAGTTCTGTGACAGTGGGTTGCGGGCACGGTTGGAAAACTCCTTTTCCCTGAACGCCTCTGGCACCTTGTCCGGGGGCAACTGATAACCGATGGCCATCATCGCCACGGGCAGATAGCGCTCGGGGATGGCAAAGCTCTCGCGGGCCTGATCAGCGGAAAAGCCCGCCATCTGGTGCGTCATCAGGCCAAGGGCCGAGGCCTGGACACAAATGCTCATGGAGGCAGCGCCGGTGTCGTAACGGCCGTGGGCGTTGGCCTTGTCGTTGCGGGAGAATACAGTGTCATGGCAGGTGATCAGCAGCACCGGCGCCTTGCCGGCCCAACTCTGGTTTTTTTCTGACAGGCAGGCCAGTGCCTTGAGCCAGCTGGCCTCATCCTGAAAGCGGTCGAATATCAGATAGCGCCAGGGCTGGTCGCCGAAGCAGGAAGGTGACCAGCGCGCCGCCTCCATCAGGCTGATCAGATCCTGGCGTTGAACTGCTCTGTCGGGGTCGTAGGCGATGCCGCTCCAGCGGCTTTCCAGCAGGGGATGAATCGGAGCCTTGCTATCAATGGTTTTGCTGAACATGGGTGGGCCTGTATCAAGATAAAGTCAGGGGCGCGACCGGGGAGCCAAGCTCGCGCTGATGGTTGATCCTACGTCAAGATGACCTTGCAGGATTTGCGTGGGGTTGAGATTACCCCGATCAGTCCTGGGCAGGCAAACCCGGCGTGCGCCGGGGGCCATGGGAGGATCATGGAAGGGCTATAAAACGTTGTTTGCTGCCAGGACTTGAAAACTGCCTCAGCGCCCCCAATACCCGTGGTTGGAGCAGTGATTTCCCGCCCGAACGGCCTGTTGGCGGAGAACAAATCCGGTAAAAGCTGGTCTAATATCGCAGCTTTGGAAGCTGGCCCAAGGGGCTTGCAGCAAGCACCTCCACCGGCAACAGCGGTGGTGGAATTGGTGAAATATCCGCGCCGGTGGTAGAATGCACGGCATATGCGATTGGATGACCCGCCATTCTGAGCCGGGCTGATGAGCGCAAGGGAACCAGGAGACTATGAGCACAATACAGATAGGCAAGCAGCTTCAAGTGATCGACACCATGGTGCCGGGGCGTGATCTGAACGCCTACATCGCGGCTGTCAACAGCATTCCGGTCCTGACCGCGGAAGAGGAACAGGAACTCGCCAGACAGTACTACTACGACAACGATCTCGACGCCGCCCGCCGCCTGGTGCTGGCCCACCTGCGTTTTGTGGTGCACATGGCCAGAACCTACTCCGGCTACGGCCTTGCCGAAGCCGACCTGATTCAGGAAGGCAACGTCGGCCTGATGAAAGCGGTGAAACGCTTCAATCCTGAAGTCGGCGTGCGCCTTGTGTCCTTCGCCGTACATTGGATCAAGGCCGAGATGCACGAATTCATTCTGCGCAACTGGCGCATCGTCAAGGTCGCCACCACCAAGGCCCAGCGCAAGCTGTTCTTCAATCTGCGCGGTTCCAAGAAGCGCCTTGGCTGGCTCAGCAAGGAAGAGGCCGATGCCGTGGCCAATGATCTGGGCGTGGACACCGAGACCGTGATGCAGATGGAAGGCCGCATGGGTGCCTATGACGCCTCCTTTGACGGTGCCGTGGACGCGGACGACGATGAGGATTATCAGGCCCCCGCCGCCTACCTGGAAGACGCCCGCTACGATCCCGCCCGCCGCGTGGAGGATGAGGATTGGGAAAAGACCAGCACTGAAGGCCTGTATGTGGCTCTCAACGAGCTGGATGAGCGCAGCCGCGACATCCTGGCGCAACGCTGGTTGACCGACAACAAGGCTACCCTGCATGACCTGGCGGACAAGTACCAGGTCTCCGCCGAACGCATCCGGCAGTTGGAAAAGAACGCCATGGACAAGGTCAAGGCCATCCTGGCGGCCTGACAGTCGGTTTCTCCAAAAGACTGACGAATATGGAAAACCGCCCTGTATTGGGCGGTTTTTTATAAGGCGCTCTGCATATGCCGGGCCAATAAGTCGCAAGAGTCCCCAATGACCCAATTTCTGATATCCGCCGCCGCCTTCAGCGGCTTTCTTTGTGTTGGTATTGGCGCCTTTGGCGCCCATGGCCTGCGCGCCAGGCTGACGCCAGCAATGATGGATGTATTCCAAACCGGAGTTCATTACCAGATGTTTCATACCCTGGCACTGCTGGCGGTTGGCATCTTGTCGCTGCGTGCCGCCAATGCTGTTCTGTTGCATTGGAGTGGCGGATTGTTCCTGGCTGGCATGGTATTGTTCAGTGGCAGCCTTTATCTGCTGGCGCTCACCGAGGTCAGAATCCTGGGCATGATTACGCCGCTTGGAGGACTGGCCTTTCTCGCTGGTTGGCTGTGTCTGCTATTGAGCGTGATCAGGGGTGATGCGGCATGAGTGGCGCTGAACATGAAATCAGCCCACGGCGAGAGGTCAAAAGCTATGTGGTGAGAGGCGGACGCCTCACCCCTTCCCAGGCCCGTGCCATGGAAGTGCTGTGGCCGCGCTATGGCATCGCGGTAGACTCGGAAGTGGTGAACGGCGAGGGTCTGTTTGGCCGCAGTGCCCCCCTGGTATTCGAGATCGGTTTTGGCATGGGGGACTCATTGCTGGAGATGGCCCAGGCCAACCCCGACGTGGACTACATTGGCGTCGATGTCCATCCGCCTGGCATCGGTACCCTGCTCAAGGGGATAGAGGAACGGGGCCTGCACAACATCAGGGTATTCCAGGGGGATGGCACCCTGATACTGAGGGAAAACTTTGCCGATGCCAGCCTGTCCCGGGTGCAGATATTCTTTCCCGATCCCTGGCACAAGAAACGCCATCACAAGCGTCGCCTGATCCAGCCGGACTTTGTGGAGCTGATCGCACGCAAATTACAGCCTGGCGGCATCCTGCACCTGGCCACGGATTGGGAGCAATATGCCGAGCACATGATGGAAGTCCTGTCGGCATCCCCGTCACTTTGCAACAGTGCCGGGCAGGGAAATTATGCAACCCGGGGCGAGCGGCCCAGCACCAAGTTTGTATGTAGGGGGGAAAGATTGGGTCATGGGGTATGGGACCTGGTATTTCAGAGGCAAGCGTAATGCGTGTGACCAAGCTGTTTTTTGTGATGTTGACGATGTTCCTGATGGGACCGCTGTACATGGCGGCCC
>JBJHAY010000237.1:0-5642 GCA_050485205.1 Gammaproteobacteria bacterium | reverse complement strand
TTGCCAGCTCCCATGACGTTGTGAGGAACGCAGTCGCGGACACTGTTGTCAAGACCGATGGGCGAGAGCAGTGGGTCGGTAGTGCGTGCCGAACCCGTGCCGCCTGGTGAGCCACCCGGTGAAGCCAAGGTGCCGGCTGGAATTGATGCCGCCAATTGCGCTGGTGTTGGATTATAAAGCTGCACGTTACAGACGATTGCACCAGTGGTGGGATGTCTTACAGCATCCATGGACAGGAACAGTCGATCAACACGGATTTCATCATAGATACCGGTACGCTTGTGGGATTGACCCTTCTGCCAGGAAGCCCGAAGATCCCAGCCGTTGGGCAATACTGCATCGAAGCCGACACTCCAGGAGTAGGTGCCGAATACCCCTCTGTTGTCGGAACCGAGACCAGGGTTGAGGTCATCGAAGTAAGAGCCCAGTTTGTGCAACTGGAACGAGCTGATGCCCGCGTCATCCATGGCGGCGGCGACATTGGCAGGCAGGAAGGCGTTTTCCCGGTAAATGGTGGCGTACCATCCGTCCTGCAGTGAGTAGCCACCACGGTAGCTTACACTGTTGGACTCGGAGCGGCCCACCATGATCTGGGCAAAACCGGAGAAGCTGTCGCTGAAGTCATACTTGACCGCTGCAAACGCGGAGCGCATGACCACCTCGTTGCCTGAGCCACCGCCGCCGAAGGCGCGATGGTGGTTCATGGCTTCGGGACCCCCTGACATGGACTTGGTGCTACCGGAGCGGTTGGGCGCGGCATAGACGTCGCCACGCACGAACTGACGCACATCGGTGCCATCGTCAGTGAAAGTCATGCCATTCATGGAGAATGGAATCAGCGGGCTGAGGCTTGTGGTGCCGTTGCGGGCCCAGAGCACGCCGCTGGGGCTGTGTTCGCTGGATGTTACCCAGGGCAGTGTCAGGCGTTGTGGAACGCCAGGTGTGGCGGCAAATGATACGAAGTCGGGGTTGGTGACCCAGCCCCAGCGGGAGAACCAGGAGCCCAACTCCGCGGGATCACGCATGATCTGGTTGATACGGATGGCCTGGGCGGAACCAATGAAATTGAGGCGGTCACCAAACTTTTTACCGCCCGCCACTTCCACGTTCCAGCGGTGCCCATCGCCTAGCTCAGTGATACCGGAGCCGGTATTGAGCTTGAGGCCTTCGAACTCACGATCCAGCACGAAGTTGGTCACACCACCCAGGGCGTCGGCGCCGTAAGCGGCGGAGGCGCCACCTGTCACCACGTCGATGCTGCGCATCAGTGCCGTTGGCAGGGTATCGACGTTGACGGAACCAGCCTTGTCGGCGGGTACTACCCTGGAGCCGTCGAACAGTACCAGGGTACGGTTCGCGCCCAGGCTGCGCATATTGAGATAACTGCCCCCCCCGGAGCCGAACAGCACGCCGCCGCCACGCTGGGCGGATCCGGTGCCGAAGAATTGTGGCAAGGCATCAAGCTGTTCGGCAATTGTGCCACCTGGCTCGAATGCTTGCAGTTCAGCGGTTGTGACCGCGGTGACCGGCACTGGTGTCGCCATGCCGTCGGTCATGCGGATACGGCTGCCGGTAACGCTGATTTCTTCCAGCCGCTGACCTTCCTGTTGTTGTGCATGGACAGTCGGAATGAAGGTCATTGCCGTGGCGACCGACAGAGCCAGACTGGTCTTGCGGAATGAAGTGAACTCGGTTCTCTTCTCCATAAATCCTTTCCCCCTTGAAAGTCTTTTAATCATTGGATATGCCCGGGCACATGCAGTACCCGGGCATGGTCTAACACCGGTTTTCGTCAATCAAAGAGAACCTAAAGGAATGCAGACAGGACACACCGGCACGTACGTCTACGAGCTGGAAGTCGAAACAATAGGGAGCAGGTGGCTTATGAATTCGGGAGAGGGAGGCACCGCCTTGCAGGTACGGGCCGTCCGCTCCAGCATTCTCCTCGTTACTGGCTTTGACAAGCCGTGTAACCCGCAAGAATGTCTCGAACCCTGGGCCACCAATCTTCCCTGCCCCTCGACCCGGTGCGCAATTGAATACAAAAATTCAAGTGCTCTCAGAACCCAAGACAAAGCGCGAGGATTTTCCCCCTACTCTCATGGATGAAAAAGATAAAAAATTTTTTAAGTGATGGTCAAAATAATGCCATATGGCACAGGTTTATGCTGCAACTCAGTGTATTTTTTGGAATTTTAACTTTTGTACAAAAAGTCGGCAATATGGCATAAAGAGCAGCCATCCCGTTCCTTTTGGCTGTCATTGCCGTCTTCTTCACGGAGGGTCAAAGAAAATTGTTCGGCCAGATCATTGTCCGCCACATGTGGGCGGTGGGGGAGCCGTCAAAGCCCAGGCCCTCCTTGGGCTGCTTGAAGTGACGGCCGATGATGTCCTCGAAAATGTCGAGATCCTGTGGGGTCTGTTGCTCGAAGAAGTAGAGGTCGTAGAGGGTGATGAGCCGGGAGGTCATGTACCACTTGTGGCGGCGGGCGTAGTTGGCGTCATGCTGGATGTAGTCAGGTGGCACATAATCGGGACCAAAGAATTTCTTGTAGCTCTCCGGGTAGCCGTAATTGACCTCGGGGTCTGGAAGATAGCGCAGGGCCTGGTGGTATTGCACCGCCCAGGCCACTTCTTCGTCCACATAGGGAGCGATGAGTTGCGCTCCCCAGTAACCGTGATCGACGCGGATCAGGCAGCCGTTGGCGATGTCGTGCAGCAGGCAGGCCAACACCACTTTTTCCTCGTGGCCGTCCTCCAGGGCCATCCGGGCGGAGTTGGCGAGGTGGTTGACGGCGATCTGACCAAAGCGATAGCGGTAGAAATCCAGCAGCTTCGGTTGTTTCGGCATGCGTGGCAGGGCGGGGTTGTCGCCCATCATGAAGACATGGTGTTCATCCATTCTCTCCAGCAGTTCCCATTCCGGTTCCGGTAAGCCGGTGCCGATGCGGCACAGGGGGGAACTGAGAATCATGCGCTCGCGCCCGGCCTGGGGCCATGCCTCATCTACCTGGCGAGAGTCTTGTTCCTGTTGAGATGCTTGATCCTGGCCAGGCGCTTGCCTTGGGGGGCTTGGGTGGTCTGCTTGGTTCATGCTGTGTCGGTGTCCATGGATATTGTCCAAGGTCGGAGGACCTGGCCGTATGCACAAAGTGGCATCACTCCTGCCACAGTGAATGCATGTAGTAGAGCAGAAACACCGACACCCCCTCGATGCGTTCGATGGCTCCATCCCTGATTTTGAACAGTTCCAGCATGCCCCTGGTGTTGGGGTATTCCACTTCCACCTTGAGCGGGGTGCCGTTGGTGGCGCTGTAGTCCACATAGCGGGTGGCGTGATCTTCCAGGCTGAGGGCCACCACCAGGCCGGTTTCCTCATTCACCACCGGAAAGCGGCGGGCGCGGATGCGATCCACGGGCCTGAACAAGCCTTGCTCCAACTGGGCCTGACAACCCTGGGCCACCTGTGCTGCCCAGTGCTGGCCATGGGTGACATCGACGCCGTTGGTGACGCGCTTGCAGTCGGGCCTGAATTCGGTGAATACCTTGCCGTCGTTCAGCTGCTTGCTGTTGAAATAACCGTTGACGATGGCAATCATGCGTTCCCGTGGGCGGCGGGCGGCGGCCGGGATGGTTTCGGTGAAGACGCTGGGCAAGGTGTAAGCGTCGACCGGGGCGAACAGATCTGGCGTGCCCTCGCGGCCAAAGTAGCTTTCCACTTCGGTGATTTCCCGGTTCTCCACTTTCAGCCGCAGGCCGTGATAGGCGGCCTGGCCATGTTCGGTGGTGATGCCATACCACACCACGTTGCCGGTGAGGGGATCGGGCAGGATCAGGCCTTCCCCCTGCACGCCGGGTCCGGCGCCCCAGAAGGCGTCGCCAATCATCATGCCGACATTGTTTTCGGTGAAGCGCACCTGGTCGCCCCAGGGCAGGCGGCTGTGGTCCTGGGTCACCACATCCTGCATGTACTGGCGGGCGATGTCGGTGAGGCAGGCGGCGTCACAGTCAGGGGCCTGGGCCAGGCTGTCATGGACGCCGAACAGCAGTAGCAGCGCGAATATTGCACCGGTTCCGGCTGCGTGCCTGTTCCCGCTTACAGTTGAGGAAGTGGATGATCCGTCATGGGTGGTTTCTGTGATGGCATGTGGTTTTGACAATAGGTGCGGCACGGTCAAGGCCTGAAATTCTGGCATTCTCATTATTGTTCTCCTGATAACCGGTTCAGCGGGTCTGGAAATCCACATTGGGTTTCGCGAAGGGCGAGGGCATGAAGTAGGGGGTGTAGGTGAACACCGCCTCGATGCGGGCAATGCGGCCATTGGTGATCTTGAAGGCCTCCAGCAGGGTGATGCTGTTGGGCCACTTCAGCACCGTGTTCATCTCGCGGCCGTCGGTGAGGGTGTAGCGGTCGAAGGTGTTGGCGTGGTCGAAGAAGCCGCTGGCCACCACCACGCCGCGTTCCTCGTCCACCAGGGGATAGCGGCGCTCGCGGATGCGCTTGTTGATGCGATAGATGCCGAGGCGGAACTGCTCCTCGCAGCCCTGGGCGATGGCGGCAGAACCGCCGCCGGTGGCGCTGGTGGTGCTGATGCCGTTTTCCAGGCGGCCGCAGTCCTCGGTGAAGAGGGTGAAGACATCCCCGTCATTCAGCTCAACGGTGCTGAAATAACCATCGGCCACGGCGATCAGGCGCTCGCGGGAGCGGCGCTCCCCGGCAGTGAGAATGCGGTTGAATTCCGGATCGTGTTCCACCGCATCCGGGTCACCGAAGGGCTTGGGCATGTCGGGCAGGCGGTTGACCACGGTCTCGATTTCGGTGATCAGGCGATTCTCCACCTTGATGCGCATGGCGTAGTAGGCCGGGTTGCCGTGTTCCTCGATGATGCCGAACCAGGCTACGTTGCCGGTCTGGGTATCCGCCACTTCCATGGCGCCCTCGCGGACTTTGGAAATGGTGCCCCACAGGCCGTCGTTGCCCACCGGCATCACCACATTGTTTTCCGCAAAGACCACATTGGGTGAGAGCCTGGCGCTGGCGAAGTCGCGATTTTCCAGGGCCTGCATGTAGTTGCGGGAGAAGTCCAGCAGGCAGTCATAGTCGCAATCCACCTTGATCACGGCACTGGGTTGACCCGGGGCCTGGGCCAGGCAGGCCATGCTGGCGGTGCTCAGGACCAGGGTGGAAAGGAATTTCAGGGAAGTGGCTCGCTTGCGGGGGCTTGCGCCCGGTGGAGAGTCTTGCGGCAATATCCTGGTTGTTGTCATTGTTTTATCCTCATGGATGGCACCGCCGGGTCTGTGCCAGGGCATGTATGGGCAAGGAGCATTGTAAACATGGTGGGCTGCGCGTGCCAGCGGGGTATTGGCAACATTGCGAACAAGGGATTGGGAATATTGCAAATCACCGATTGGATATACGGCAGCGACAGCCCCATGAAACCTGAACTGGATACCCGGGATCAGACGGCAAGATCCGGCAGCCTCGCATGCCACTGGGTCGCCTGTTCATAGGCGTGGGCCAGGGCAAGCACAGTGGCCTCGTCAAAATGGCGGCCGCTGATCTGCATGCCGATGGGCAGGCCGTCGGCGGTGAAGCCACAGGGGACTGAGATGGTGGGCAAGCCGTAAATATTGAAGGC
>JBJHAY010000236.1:0-5652 GCA_050485205.1 Gammaproteobacteria bacterium | reverse complement strand
CAGCAGGTAGAAGAACTCGCAGAACATGATGAACAGCATCACCGAACCCACTTCCCAACCCGGCACACCGTCGCGCCGGTACAGGTACCAGGCCATGGCACCCTTGCCGATCTGCTCGTTGAACACGGAGATGATGTAGGCGCTGGCGCGGATCGGCAGGATGTCGCGATAGCGGATATCCGCGATGAACCAGTTCAAGGCCTTGCTCACCACCAAGGTATCAATCAGGAAATAAAAACCCGAGTAGAGCATCATCAGGCCAAGCCAGGGCAGCCACTGAACATTGGCGAAGACCTGGCTCATGTAGGCGCTCAGGCTCAGGCCTTCGCGAGCCGCGGCGCCACCGAGACGAAAATACAGGTAGATGAAGCAGATCAGTGTGATCAGTAAGAATACCGCGCGCCCAAGTTTATTGGATTTGCGTGGTGCCGGTGCCTGGGAGTCCTCGGCCGCGGATGGGCTGTTTGCCCCGGTGTCTTGGGATTCAGACATGCACTGTCTCCTTGTTGCTGAGTTTGGCCAGGGTTTGTGCCAGTGGCGTCAGGCTGATGCCCAGAGCCTCATCGGCATTGTCCGCCACTGCTTCACTGGATGTGATGACCTCGATGATGGCAGGCGACATGCCGCTGCCCTTGAAGGCATAGCTCAAACCCGACAACAGTTTGGCGCTCCATACCGGAATCGCGCCAATCTCCACTTGCTTGCCCAGTTGTGCCGCCATCTGTCTGACCAGATCCGCATAGGCCACTGGTTCCGGACCGGTCAGTTCATGAATCACTGGCTCCCGTGGCGGTTGCCGACACGCCTGTAACATGGCCGCGCTCAAGTCATCCACGTCCAGGGGCCGTACCACATGGTGCCCACCCCCCAGAATCCGGGTATGGCCGTTACCGGCCTCGCGCAGCAAGGCCTGACCACCCGCGCTTTGCGGACTCAACAGAATCGGGGTGCGGATCACAGTGGCCGCAATGCCGGAGGCGACAACCATTTTTTCCGCCACCCCCTTGGAACGGAAATAGGCATTGGCGGAGGCGCTGTCGGCCCCCAGCACGCTCACGAACAGCAAGTGCCTGACACCGGCCTCGCGGGCGGCGGATACCACGGCGCTGGTGGTGTCGATGTTGGCCTGCTGATAGGAACTGCCCTTGCCCTCGAACAACACACCCGCCAGATGAATCACACTGTCGCAGCCCTGAAAAGCCTTGGCCAGGCTCGCCACATTGCGGTAATCGGCGGCTTCCACCTGAATATTGTCCGCCTTCGGCAAGGTCTTGGCGGCACTGGCGGAACGCACCACGGCCACTGCCGTGATGCGCCCGTCCCCGGCCACATGCCCAAGCAAATTACGGCCAACACTGCTGTTGGCCGCGGTGATACTGATCTTCATGGATTGATTCTCAAATGCTCCGATAAAACCTTGATACGCTGCTGCTTGCCCGCCGTCTCATTGTGCACTTGCAACAATGCTGTGGCGGTGAAGGCAGCCTGTCGGCGTTCCTCGCCGGCATCGGCATAAAGGGTGGTACGCATCCTGGGTACCCGGCCGATCTCGCGGATCACCTCTTCCATCAATGCAGGGGGCCATTCCTGGCCATGGGCGGCGCCAGCGGCGCGGGTGATGCTTTCATTCATCAGAGTGCCACCCAGGTCATTGACGCCGGCCTTGAGACAGGCCTGCACGCCCGCCCGTCCCATCTTGACCCAGGACACCTGGATATTGTCCACCAGACCATGCAGTACCAGGCGTGCCACCGCATGCATCAGTACCGCCTCGCGGAAACTGGGGCCCTTCCTGGAACGGCCTTTCAAATACAGCGGCGCTTCCATGTGCACGTACGGTAAGGGCACGAACTCTGTGAAGCCGCCGGTTTTGCGCTGTAGCTCCCGAATTGCCAGCAGGTGCGCAGCCCAGTGCCGCGCTTCCTCCACATGGCCATACATGATGGTGGCCGTGGTTTTGAAGCCCACGCGGTGTGCCGCTTCCATCACCTGCAACCACTGGCTGGTGGTCAGTTTGTCGGGGCACAGTACCTGCCTCACGTCCTCGTGCAGTATTTCCGCTGCGGTGCCCGGCAGTGTGCCCAAGCCGACTTGCTTGAGTTGGATCAGAAACTCCTCCACGCCGATGCCCAGGGTGGCGGCGCCCTGCCACACTTCCAGTGGAGAAAAGGCATGGATGTGCATGTCTGGGGTAGCCTGCTTGACGGTGTGGAGAATGTCCAGGTAGGTCTGGCCCGTGTAGTCGGGATGGATGCCACCCTGCATGCAGACCTCGGTGGCGCCGCGTTCCCAGGCCTCGTGGCAACGGCGGGCGATTTCTTCACCACTGATGTCATAGGGCCGCCCGCGCAGATTCTCGCTGTGCTTGCCCTTGGAGAAGGCGCAGAACTGGCACTTGAAATAACACACATTGGTGTAGTTGATATTGCGGTTCACCACGTAGCTCACCACATCGCCATTGACCAGGCGGCGCAGGGCGTCGGCGCGCCGGGTGACCCAGGCAAAGTCGGGACCGCGGCTTTCGAACAGGGCGGTGATTTCCGCCTCGGATATGGCCTCTCCGGCCTCGCAGCGGGTGACGATGTCACGAATCCGCGGCGACACTTGCTCCGGTTCCGGCGGGCGGCGCAACAGTTCGGCCTCTATCACCGGCACCGGCAGATCCTCTCCCGGATACCAGCGGTCACGCTTGGCGAAACCGCCGGCATCCGCCAATTTCATCACCGCCGGTCGGACCGCGGAATCCAGCCACCTTGCCCCCTCCCGTACATAGGGGGGATAGAGGGTAAGCCGCTGTTCCAGAAACTTGCCCGCCAGCGCAGTCTCGCGTGCCAGTTCATCAAGATGGGGCCAGGGCGCCTCGGGATTGACGTGATCAGGGGTCAGGGGCGAGACCCCACCCCAGTCGTTGATGCCGGCCTGAATCAGTTTGGGCAACACACCGGGACTGAGATTGGGCGGTGCCTGAATATTCATGTCGGGACCGAAAATCAGCCGCGCCACCGCGATGGTCCACAGCAGATCCTCCAGATCCGGCTCCGGCGCCCGGGCCATCTTGGTGCCGGGTTTGGCGCGGAAATTCTGCACGATGATTTCCTGCACATGGCCATGGCGTTCGTGGGTGCGCCGCAGCGCCAGCAGGGATTCGATCCGTTCCAGCCGGGTTTCACCGATGCCGATGAGAATGCCGGACGTGAATGGCACCTGCGCCTGCCCCGCCAGGTCCAATGTTTCCAGGCGCCGCGCCGGCACTTTGTCGGGGGAACCATAGTGGGGCATGCCTTTCTGGCACAGACGTTCCGAAACAGATTCCAGCATGATGCCCATGGAGGCGCTGACCTGACGCAATCCGGCGATCTCTGTCGCGTCCATGCAGCCGGCATTGATGTGTGGCAGCAGGCCGGTTTCCTCCAGCACCCGCCGCGCCACTTCGCGCACATAGTCGAGGGTGGTGGCAAAGCCCATGGCATCCAGGGCCTCGCGGGCGGCCCGGTAGCGCAGCTCCGGCTTTTCTCCCAGGGTGAACAGGGCCTCCTGACAACCGGCAGCGGCGCCGGCACGACACAGATCAAGGACTTCCTCAACGCTCATGTAGGCCTTGGGAATGCGCCTGGGGGTTTGCGCGAACGTGCAGTAATGACAGACATCACGGCACAAATGGGTGAGTGGAATGAAGATTTTGCGGGAATAGGTGACCACCGGGCCATGGCCTTGGTCGCGCAGCCTGGCGGCCATGGTGGCCAGGGCGGCGGTATCGGGACAGTCCGCCAAGGCCAGGGCCAGATCCTCGGGAAGTCTGCCGGCGTCCAGCGTCTGTTCTACTTGCTTCAGCATCGCCAACATGATGAATCAGTTCACCGCCGATTCCACCCGGAAGGTCCACCACTGCGCATCACTGGGCCTTGGTGTACCCACTGGGGTGCCAGCACCCGGCACGGTGGAATTTTCCAATTTTTGCAGGCGTGCAATCCAGGAACGGTCCGCTTCGGCAGGATCGGTCACCCGGGTCACCCGCACGGGGTAGACCTTGCCGTCAAGCCGAACGCGGGCATTACCATTGCGCAAGGCGATTTGTGACCAGCGCTTGGGTTCGCACTGTGAACAACTGAGATAGAGGATACCCTCGGTGGTGGCCATGCAATTGAGGTTGACGGCATGGGGCAGCAATCCCGCCCGCACCTGGATCTGGCACAGTTCCACCTGGTTGGCGAAACGCCAGTCAGCCACCGGCTGTTCCACCACTTCGCCCCACAGCACAGCGCCGGGGGTGAAATCACAGGGGCAGGTGAAAAACCACCGCGCCGCGCCCGCCAAGGCAACGATGGCCAGCACGCCAACGCCAATTCCGATGATTTTTTTATATTGCTGCAGGAATCCGGCCTGGCGGCCTGGCGCCGGATCTGGTGTCATGTCGTCTACCATATGCCCCCCAGCGGCAATGATCATGATATCGCGGCAGTATGCGTCAAGCCCCCGCCTCTGTCAAAAAGGCACCTGGCACCTTGTCGAGGGCCACGGGGGCATGAGACCCAACCACTCAACCCTTGGGTTCCAGCCTGAGGAAATAACGGGGCGGGAAGCCCATCTGAAAGCGGGAGCTGAAGCCCATGGGGAAACGCTCGTTGAGCAGGTAGTCATGCTCCTCCCCTTCCACCGGCACCGCCAGATAATCCCGGGTTTCCCCTTCCAGGGTCACTTGAATATTTGGATTCGCCAACGCCTGCTTGTACCAGGAGCGGGGCCAGTGATTGACCGCCACGTACATCGTATCGTCGTCCTGCAGACGCGCCAGTACCCGTTGATGGGTGCTGCCGTCTGACCTGGTGGTATGGATCACCAGCGTGGAGTTGCCGAATTCCGGCTGGTCCAGCCCCATGCGCAATTCGAATCTGACGACCCAACCCACATAAATGACCAAGACTACAGCCAAGGCAATCAGGGCGATTTTCTTGGGACTTTTCAGCATGTTTCCTCCTTAATAGTGATACGTTCGCAGTTTCTGCTCAGAGGTACGTCCCCTGGGAAGACAGGGGAGTTGACCGGAATAATGGCAGGTGTTGTTCACTCTATTGTTGCGCTGACCCCATCCTGCCCCTTGCTCTGGTCATGGGGCGGGTACTGGGTTAGTATCCCAGCCTGTTCCCAGGCATTAACGGGATTTGATGCCGCGAAGTGGCATTCAATAATAAAACCGCCATGGCAGGCGGCAGAAGTATGCATCTTACCCTGTCACGGCGACTTCCATTTACTTATCACACGGAAAAGGAGATAAGTCCATGAAGTTACTGGATAAAAAAATCCCCATCAAAAAACTCAAAAACCAACGGTGCCGAGGCAGTCTCACCGCGATCGGCACTCTATCCCTGCTGCTTCTGTCGCCTTTCTTGCAAGCCCAGCACATTTTCCCGAACGGCATGATTCCCATGGAACTGGCCCGCCACTTCGCCGGTGGCGAAATCCAGCGCGGGCTGCCGATGAATTTCCCTGTCATCACCCTGCCCCCAGGCACGGACCTCAGTGTCATGGGCAGCTTGCTACGGGGCCCGGTGCAGGAAGTGCTGCTGCGCACCTCCCATGATCGCCAGGAAATCCTGGACATCCTGCGCGACACCTTTACCGGCCAGGGTTGGCGCGAAATCCCCCTGCCGGGCC
>JBJHAY010000235.1:0-5655 GCA_050485205.1 Gammaproteobacteria bacterium | reverse complement strand
GCTGAATACCGGTTCCACGCTGTCATCGCGCCACAAACCCTGAGCCTTGGCATAGGCTTCCACCAGGGCGATGCGGTGGCGATCACGGCCGCTGAATTCGAGATAGCGCAGGGTCTCGGCGTCGATGGGGAAGAAACCGCAGGTGGCACCGTATTCCGGGGCCATGTTGGCAATGGTGGCGCGGTCGGCCAAGGTCAGATGATCGAGGCCAGGGCCGAAGAATTCCACGAACTTGCCCACCACGCCGCGCTTGCGCAACATTTCGGTGACGCTCAGCACCAGGTCGGTGGCGGTGGCGCCTTCCTTCAGCGCGCCGGTGAGACGGAAACCCACCACCTCGGGGATCAACATGGAAATGGGCTGGCCCAGCATGGCAGCCTCGGCCTCAATCCCTCCTACGCCCCAGCCCAGCACCGCCAGGCCATTGACCATGGTGGTGTGGGAGTCGGTGCCCACCAGGGTATCGGGATAGGCTACCTGGCACCCCGACTGGTTCTCGTCCTCGGCAACCCACACCGTCTGCGCCAGGTACTCCAGATTGACCTGGTGGCAGATGCCGGTGCCTGGGGGCACCACCCGGAAGTTGCGGAAGGCCTGCTGGCCCCAGCGCAGAAATACATAGCGTTCGTGATTGCGCTCGAACTCCTTGTCCACGTTATGCTGGAAGGCACGGGGGTTGCCGAATTCATCCACCATCACCGAGTGGTCGATCACCAGGTCCACCGGTACCAGGGGGTTGATCTTCTGGGGGTCACCGCCCAGGTCGTCCATGGCTTCGCGCATGGCGGCCAGATCCACCACCGCCGGTACGCCGGTGAAGTCCTGCATCAACACCCGGGCCGGCCGATAGGCAATTTCCGTGTCGGAGCGGCGTTCGCCGAGCCAGGCAGCCAGGGCCTTGATGTGGTCCGTGGTGACGGAACGGCCGTCTTCGAAGCGCAGCAGGTTTTCCAGCAGGACTTTCAGGGAATGGGGCAGGCGCCGGATGTCACCCAAATGGCGGGCGGCCTCGGGGAGGCTGAAGTAATCATAGGATTTGCCGTCCACCTGAAGCGTCTGACGGGTCTTGAGTGAGTCCTGGCCGATCTGGGTCATGGCTGTCTCCGTTCCTGTTCCTGGGGTTGATGACGAATCCTGATGGCGAGTGACGCCCTCTGTGACCATGATAGCGGGTCGCGAGCAGGGCCATCTTCTGCAGGAGCCTGCCACGCAGGCGACCTGACATGGTCGCGAGCAGCGCTCGCTCCTACAAGGGGCTTACATGGCACTTAAGTGTTGAGTGTACATGATTCCGGGCCTGGGCTGGACTCCCCAGGCCACCACGGGTATCCTGACACACTTGAACCGGCCCAAAGCCTGGAGGACTGGATGAAAATCGCCCGCTTCATGATTGCCCTGGTAGCGCTGAGCCTGGTGGCGGAATCGCTGCTGGCGCAACGCGGCTTCGGTCGGCGCATGGGCTTTGGCATGGACTTCTCCAGCATGAACGAAGGCCCTCCGGCAGAGTTCATCTTCGCCCGCCTCGCTTATGATGGTGCTCCCGGCCAGTATAGTCGCTGGACCGTGGATTACCCCGGCGCCGAGCGCCACTTCAGCTCCGCCGTGCGCCGCCTCACCCGCATCGATTCTCACCCCACTGGCCATGTGGTCAGCCCCGACTCCGACGATCTGTTCGACTACCCCTGGCTCTATGCTGTGGAAGTGGGCAGCTGGGATTTCAACCCGGAGCAGGCGCGCCGCATGCGCGAATACCTGCTCAAGGGCGGTTTCCTGATGGTGGATGACTTCCACGGTGAATATGAGTGGCAGATATTCCAGAACGGCATGCGCAAGATATTTCCCGATCGTCCCATCGAGGACATCCCGGAAGACGACCCTCTCTACCTGATGCCCTACGTGGTGGGGCAACGGCACCAGGTACCAGGTCCCCAATAAATGTGGACTGGCTATACCTATGAACGCGCCGACGGTGTCACCCCGCACTGGCGCGGCGTCCGCGATGACAGTGGTCGCTGGGTGGTGGCCATCTCCCACAACATCGACTACGGTGAAGGCTGGGAGCAGGCTGACAATCCGCAATACCCCGAGGCCTTCACCCGCCAGGCTTACGAAGTGGGGATGAGCTACCTCATTTACAGTTTTACCCACTGAGTTGCTTTCATGATGGTAATGAGAGACATGCCATGCTGAACAACCTCCCCTCCCGTCTTGCCACCAGCCTGCTGTGCTTTCTCCTGCTCCTGAATGGCCAGGCCTTTGCCCAGGGTAGTCTGGAAAAAATCCGGATACACGGGGCCTCACTGGCAAACAACCTGAATGGAGATGATCCCGAACGGGACGTCTTTGTCTACCTGCCGCCTGGCTATAACGATTCCAACAGGCGCTATCCGGTAATCTACTTCCTGCATGGCTATGGGGTCGGCGCTCAACGCTACGTGGAAGGCGTGTTGCGCTTGCCTGACTCAGTAGATGCAACCATGGCCAGTGGCGCCAACGAGGTCATCATTGTGATGCCAGACGCTTTCAATCGCTACAGCGGCAGCATGTATTCCAACTCTCCCACCACTGGCGACTGGGAAAGCTTCGTGGCCAGGGATTTGGTTTCCCACATAGACAATCACTACCGCACACTGCCACAGCGGGAAAGCCGGGGGCTGTCCGGCCATTCCATGGGCGGCTATGGCACCATGCGCATCGGCATGAAGCATCCCGATGTATTCGGCGCACTCTACGCCATGAGTTCCTGCTGCCTGATGAATCAGGCACCAGGGCAACAGGCGGTGGCGGAGCAATTGGCGAGAATGGCCGATGGCATAGAAGTCATGGCAGGCTCTTTTGCCAACGCTATGCAGGCCCAGGCCTCGGCATGGGCCCCCAACCCCGGCAACCCCCCCTATTATTTTGACCTGCCATTCAAGGACGGCGAAGCCCAACCCCTGGTGCAGGCAAAGTGGACCGCCAACTCACTTCTGGTCACCGTGGATCAGCATGTGCCAGCCCTGAAAAGCTACAAGGCCATCATGCTGGATGTTGGCGACAAGGATGGCCTGGAGGCCACCAACACCCAATTGGTGGCGGCACTGGCTCGGCTGCAAATTGACCATGGCTATGAAATCTACGACGGCGATCACGGCAATCGCGTGGGTCAACGCTTCGTAGACAATGTCATGCCGTTCTTTGCTACTCATCTCGAAGCGGAATAATCCTGTCAACCCCTTTCCAGGCACTATCATCACGCATGACTCAGGCAGTTCATAACACAATGATGCTGGATGACCAGACCTTCAAGGATCTGGAAATTTTTGAATCCGGCATGGAAGGTGGCAGTCTTTTCGACCTCTGCAACTTCACCCGCAACCGTGGCGGCGCGGCGGCCTTGAAACAACGCATGAGGCAACCTTGGTCAGACCCGGCCCGTATTCGTGCTGTGCAGGATGCCGTCAGTTTCATCATGGCCAACCGGGAAGTCTTCGAACCACTGCCCAATTTCATCATCACCGACAGCGTGGATCGCTATCTGTTCGGCTCGCTGCCTCTCATCACCAGCAGCAACATGGTCGAATTCTTCATTGAGGGCATGCAGTTCCGCTATGGCGATTCCACCCGTTTCAGCCGTCTGGAACATGGGGTGGATTGCACCTGCATCATGATTCGTGCCCTGCGCGAAATTCTGGTGGCGCCGGCCATGGCCGAAGCGCCCGGCGAGTTGGCACAACTGGTCGAGGAAATGCGTGACCTGCTGTACCGTGACAGCTTCAAATGCGTACCTGAAGACCCCGACAAGAACCTCAATGCCTGGGCCATGCTGCGTACCGATCAGATTTTCCGCATCCACCAGAAATCCACCATCGACCGCCTGCTGGCCTTGCTCTACGAACTTGATGTGCTGGTCTCCATGGCCGAAGCCACCCGGCAGCACGGCTTCGTGATGCCTGGCATCGAGGACGGCCCTCTCTCCCTGCATGCGGAAGGACTGGTGCACCCGTTCGTGGCAGGGGGCATTGCCAATCCCGTGTCACTGGACCAACCACGCCGCATGCTGTTTCTTACCGGCCCCAACATGGCAGGCAAGACCACCTATCTTCGATCCTGCGCCATCGCCCTCTATCTTGCCCACCTGGGCATGGGCGTGCCGGCGCGCAGCTTCCGCTTCGTCCCGGCTGAGCGCCTGTTCAGCTCCATTACCCTGGCGGACAACATCCATGGCGGCGTAAGTTTTTTCCGGGCGGAAGCCCTGAGGGTCAAGGCCATCGCCCAGGCGGTGTCCGAGGGCCATAGAGTCATCGCGCTCATGGACGAACCCTTCAAGGGCACCAATGTGAAGGATGCCTTCGATGCCTCCCAGGCAATTCTGGAACGATTCGCGCACAAAGAAAATTGCCTGTTCATGTTCTCCTCTCACCTGATCGAGCTGTGCGATGACATGGATGGTCTGGCGCAGGTTGACTGTCGTCACTTCAAGGCCGACGAGGAAGAGGAAAGCCTCCGCTTCGATTACGTACTGCGCCCTGGCATTTCCACCCAGCGCCTGGGAATGCGGGTGTTGCGGGAAGAAGGCATTTTCGATCTTCTTGATGCCTAGGCAAGCTCTGCACAATGCAGAGTGCGCCTGACGTCGCAAGAGCGCCACTGATCAGTACCCGCCCATGCAATGTACCGCTATGTACTTGATCCCAGGCTGTGCTTGCGCTAGCGTGTTGAGCCAAGACTGACAATAACAACCGGCAGGTCTTCCCATGCACACCCTGATGACTCCCCTATCCCAATGCCTGGCACCACGAATCCCTCTCCTCACCGCTTCATTGCTGCTGATCCTTGCCATCGCCTTGCCGTCACCCGCAGCGCAGGCGCAGTCATTACCCGAGCCGGGCCAGCGCTTCCAGGAGTGCCGCCACTGCCCGGAAATGGTCGTGCTGCCGGCTGGTGAATTCATGATGGGCTCACCCGAGAATGAAGCAGAACGTCGTGACAATGAACCGCTGCGCCGCATTACTTTTGCCTCACCCTTCGCCCTCTCCACCACCCCCGTCACCTGGCTGCAGTGGGAGGCCTGCGTGCGCGACAACTGGTGTGATGGCGAGGCCATAGAAGCAGCCTTGCGCCGCAACCTCGATGGCACACCCAACGAGAACTACCATGATTATGGACGTGGTACCCGGCCAGTGGTGGGAGTCAGCTGGTTCGATGCCCAGCGCTTTGTCGGATGGCTGAATTGGAAAACCGGCGAGGACGATGCCTACCACCTGCCCAGCGAGTCGCAGTGGGAATATGGCGCCAGGGCAGGCACCAACACAGCCTTTCCCTGGGGCAATGAACTCGACTATGACCATGGCAACTTCGGCCAGCGCGAAACCGGGCTGGGTGGCCACGCCGAGGGCCGAGACCACTGGGTCAACGAAACCTCGCCCGTGGCCTCCTTCCCTGCCAACGCCTTCGGTCTTTATGACATGCATGGCAATATTTTTGAATGGACCCAGGACTGCTATGAAGCTGATCTGGCCCATGCCCCCGTGAACGGCGAGGCCAACACCGAGGGTGACTGCTCGGTGCGGGTATTCCGCAGCGGCACCTTTGTCAGCAATCCCTACATGCAGCGCTCCGCGCGCCGTGGCGCCCCCTATGAGTCCACCAGGCGCGGCATGAACTATCTGGGCT
>JBJHAY010000234.1:0-5689 GCA_050485205.1 Gammaproteobacteria bacterium | reverse complement strand
AGCAACCAAAAGCGCAACAGCGCTGAAGCCAGAGGTGTCGGGTGCTGGGGAGGGGGTGGCAAAACGCTCTGCCGCATGGATGCGGCAGGCGAGCCCCCATGGACGGGTTCACGGCGCTTTTGACACCCCCTCCCCAGCATCCGGCACCAAGCCACAATACTTGCATCACAGTAAAACCACTGAGCCACAAACCAGCTACAAGCCACCATTCTTGCCTCACAGTAAAGCCACCGAGTCACAAACAAGGGGCAAGCCACTGAAGCCAGCTACAACCACCAGTCGCGGGCAGGGCTTGCTCCTACAGGAGAGCCAAAGGGGGGGAGAAACTGCCGCCTTATTCGGTTACCATAGCCACCTGTTTACCGGGGAACAAACCTGACCATGAGCAATACCCAACAGTTCACCGCCGCCTGTGCCCATGGCTTCGTCAAGACATCGTGCTCCGACTGCAACCTCAAGGGTCTGTGCATGCCGATTGCGATGGACATCAGGGACATCGACAAACTGGACAACATCATCCGCCGCAACCGCATACTCCAGGGTGGCGAACACCTGTATCAGAAGGGCGACCAGTTCTCTGCCATCTACGCCGTGCGCTCCGGTTCCTGCAAAAGCTACATCATCGACGACCAGGGGATGGAGCAAATCACCGCATTCTATCTGCCAGGGGAAATCCTCGGCTTCGACGGCATCGGTCATGACCGCCACGGCTGCAGCGTGGTGGCCCTGGAAACCTCCAGCGTGTGCGAAATTCCCTTCGGCAAGCTGGAAGAACTGTCTCGACAGATTCCCGTGTTGCAACATCACTTCTTCCAACTCATGGGCCGCCAGATCGAAACCGATCATCAGATGCTGATGACCCTCGGCAAGAAGAACGCCGAGAGCCGGGTGGCCACCTTGCTGGTGAGCCTGTCCCAGCGCTACAGTCGCCGCAAGCTTTCGCCCCACGCCATGCACCTGCCCATGTCACGCATGGACATCGGCAATTTCCTGGGCCTCACCATCGAGACCGTCAGCCGCACCTTCAGCCGCCTGCAGAAGGATGGCATCATCGAAGTCTCCGGCCGCGATGTGCGGATCACCGACCACGAGCGCCTCAATGACCTGTGCCATCACCACAGGCCCTGAATCCCGGCGCGTCCGTCTCTTACAAGAACCCCTCGGGCCTTGCATGAGGATACGCTTCTCGCCAGACAGCAGGTTGAAAAAATTCATGGGGTTGACCAGAACCAGGTGGCAACAAACTGCTTGCTGCTTGCTGTTGTTGCTATGCTGCTGCTTCCCCTGGTCGCATTCCGCCGCCCAGGACAAGCCACGCCGCATCGTCAGCCTCAACCTGTGCACCGACCAACTGGTGTTGTGGCTGGCCGAGCGTGAGCACATTGCCTCCATCACCTGGCTTGCCACCGACCCGGCTTTTTCCGCCACCCACCAGGAAGCCCAGGGCTTGCCTCTGAACCATGCCCGCGCCGAGGAGATTCTGCCGCTGATGCCAGACCTGATCCTGGCCAGCGAACTCAGCGGCGGCGCCACCGTCAACCTGCTACGGCGGCTCGGCCATGAGGTCCACATGGTGGGCTTCCCCGCCACCCTGGAACAAAGCCTGGAGCAGATCCTGGAGGTGGCCAGCCTGCTGGGGGAACCACAACGGGGCGAGGCCATGGTGGCGGCGATTCAGTCCCGTATCGATGCGGCCCTGGCCTCTCTGCCCCAATATTTCACCGCGCCGCTGGCAGTGTTCTATGCCAGCAACGGCTACACCTATGGCCAGCAGACCCTGCGCGACGACTTCCTGCAACGTCTGGGCTTGCGCAACCTGGGTGCCGAGGCGGGTATTGTCGGTCCTGGTCTGCTGTCCCTGGAAACCCTGCTGGCGGCACGCCCGGATTTCCTGCTGGTGGACAAGCTCACCGATGATGAAGCCCCGCTGGCGCAGCCCCTGCTGCGACATCCGGCCCTGCGCAAGTCCCTGGACGGACATAGTCAAATGATCGAGTTGCCGGACGTGCTGTTCCAGTGCAGCGGCCCACTGCTGGCGGATGCCTTCGAGCGCATGGCCCGGGCCTTGGGTGGAGAAGCCGGCAATGACTAGCGCCAGACCCCTTGCCCCGTGGCTGCTGACGGCCTTGCTGCCGCTGCTGCTGTGGCATCTGGCCACCGGCCCGGCCGGCATCAGCATCAGCCAGGGCATCGCAGACCTGTGGGATGGCAGCGACAGCATCGACAGCCTGATTCTGGCGGAAGTGCGCTTGCCCCGCAGTCTGTTGGCACTGACCGTGGGTTTTTCCCTGGCGCTTTCCGGCGCCGCCCTGCAAGGGCTTCTGCGCAACCCCCTGGCCAGCCCCGATCTGCTGGGGGTATCCCAGGCCGGTGTGCTGGCGGCGGTCATCACCCTCTACTATGGCTTGTCACGTGTGGCTTGGTTTGTGTTGCCCAGTGCCGCCATGGGAGGTGCCTTGTTGGCGGCGGGTCTGATCTTCGTGCTGGCGGGACGCCAGGTCTCGATCCTCGGGGTGATCCTGCTGGGCATCGCCCTCAACGCCATGACCGCTTCCCTTACTTCCCTGGCCCTCAACTTTGCGCCCAATCCTTACGCGCTGCAGGAGATCTACTACTGGATGCTGGGCTCAGTGGCCAACCGCAGTCTCAACGAACTGCTGTTCGCGCTGCCCTTCATGATCATTGGCTGGGGCCTGATTCTGTCCTGCCGCCGCTTTCTGGATGCCATGAGCCTGGGGGAGGACACCACCCGTAGCCTGGGCTTCGACGTCGAACGCCAGCGCTGGACCCTGATCGCCGGGGTCGCGGCCTGCACCGGTGCCTCAGTGGCGGTAAGTGGCAATATCGCCTTCGTGGGCCTGGTGGTGCCTCACCTGTTGCGGCCCCTGGTGGGCCACGAACCCGGCCGCTTGCTATTGGTCAGCGGTCTCGGCGGTGCCCTGCTGCTGCTGTTGGCGGATATCACGGTGCAAGGGCTTTCCACTGGCCAGGAGTTGCAACTGGGCGTGGTGACTGCCGGCCTCGGCGGTCCTTTCTTCCTCTACCTCATCCACAAACACCGGCACTTGTACCGATGACGTCCCGAGCCCTCCTGGAAGCCCAAGACATCTGCTGGTCCAGCGCCGGGAAAGCGCTGGTGGACCACGTCAGCCTGCGCCTGGAGGCGGGCGAAGTGATCGGGCTGATTGGTCCCAATGGCGCCGGCAAGTCCAGTTTGCTGACGCTTTTGGCCAGGCTGCGCGCGCCGGACCAGGGCCGGCTGCTCTTGCATGGCCGCGACTACGCCCAGTTTTCCATGCGCCAATTTGCCGCTGAACTGGGCTACCTGCCTCAGAGCCCCCCACTGCATTGGCCACTGACGGTGGCCACGGTAGTGGGCCTGGGCCGCCTGCCCTATCAAGGCCTGTTGCGCGGCAGCAGCGACAGCGACCACCGCGCCATCAATAGTGCCGTCAGCCGTACTGGCATCGGCCCGCTGCTGCAGCAAAGCGCCAACAGCCTGTCCGCCGGGGAAAAAATGCTGGTGCAGATGGCGCGACTGCTGGCGGCGGAGCCACGGCTGATCCTGGCCGATGAGCCCACCACCGCCCTCGACCCCAGGCACCAACTATTGATCATGGAAACCCTGCGCGCCCATGCCAGCAGTGGCGATGGCCATGGGGTCATGGTGGTACTGCATGACCTGAGCCTGGCGGCGCGCTTCTGCGACCGTCTGCTGCTGTTGCATCAAGGCAGGGTGGCCGCCGTGGGCAAGCCCTCCGAAGTCCTGAGCCGGGAGAATCTGAAGCGCTATTACGGCGTCGACGCCTGGCTGCAGCAAGGTGACCACGCCCCCCATGTGCTGATGCATGGGCGTAGTTCGGAGGCTGGCACGGAAAGCGGCAGCATGAGATAAACTATCGGCCTGAGCGCACCGGCCCACGCCCTGGTCTGGTGACAGGCGATTACATTTTGTTGCTGGAGGTGCTCCGTTTTTTTCCTGCTGTCCAAGCTATTTTGGCTACTGATGTCTCCGGCTTCCCTGTTGCTGCTGATGCTGCTGGCAGGCTTTCTGTGTTTGAAGCTGGGTTGGCAGCGACTGGGTCGGCGTCTGCTGGGGGTCGCCATAATGTGCCTGACCCTGATCGCCTGCCTGCCTCTCGATGAGTGGCTGGCCTACCCCCTTGAGAAGCGCTTTGCCGTCAACCCGCCACTTCCCTCCCAGGTGGATGGCATCATCGTGCTGGGCGGCGCCATCGACCCGCTGCTTGCTGCCAGTTGGGGCCAGGCCCAATTGAATCATGCCGGAGAACGGGTTCTGACTTTCTACCAATTGGCACGGCGTTATCCCGATGCCACCCTGATTTACAGTGGCGGCAGTGGCAGTGTGCTGCATCAGGACAAGCCAGAAGCCGAGGTGGCGCGAACTCTGTACCAAGAATTGGGGATAGCCGAGCGAATCCTGTTCGAAAACCGTTCCCGCAACACCCATGAAAACGCCCTGGAATCCCGCGCCCTGGCCCATCCGGAGCCTGGGCAACGCTGGATTCTCATCACCTCTGCCAGCCACATGCCCCGCTCGGTCGGTATCTTTTGTGCCCAGGACTGGCCCGTGATTGCCTATCCGGTGGATCATGAGTCTTCACCAGGGCGTTTGCTGAGGGTAGAATTCAATCCCGGCGGCAATCTTGATCAGCTGTCCCGTATTGTCAGGGAGTGGATTGGGCTTTTCGCTTATTATTTCACCGGCAAGACCACGACCCTGTTACCCGGCGACTGCACATAGCGCAACACTCAACAATAACAATAAGGAGCAGCCCCTTGGCCATCTGGAAAGGACCTATCGATCAGGAGCGTATCAACAGCCACCTGAAAGGGACCATGTGTGAACACGTCGGCATCGAGATCACTGAGATCGGGGACGACTTCATGAGCGCCACCATGCCAGTGGACCACCGCACCACTCAATTGATGGGCATCGTCCACGGCGGCGCTTCCGTGGTACTGGCGGAAACCGTGGGCAGCATTGCCGCCAACATGTGTTGCGGCCCCGACCACTACTGTGTCGGTCTCGACATCAATGCCAACCACATTCGCCCCGGCCTGCCCCCCTACGTGAAAGGCACGGCGCGGCCAATGCACATCGGCAGTTCCACCATGGTGTGGGAAATCCTCATCACCGATGTTCAGGACCGCCTGGTGTGCGCCTCGCGCCTGACCATGGCGGTCCTGAAGAAGAGTCGTGAACCATGACGCTCGCCAATCTGCAATGCAGCGCCTGCCGCCCGGACTCCCCGAAGGTCAGCCCAGCGCGCGCACAACTATTGCTGGCACAACTGCCGGATTGGCGCCTGATCTCAGAGCCCGGCCAGCGCAAGGGTGATCCGTCCCCCATCGACATCGACAAACTCAGCAAGACTTATGGCTTCAAGAACTTTGCCCAGGCGCTGGCCTTCGCCAACCGCGTCGGCTCCCTGGCGGAAGCGGAAAACCATCATCCGGCAATACTGGTGGAATGGGGCAAGGTCACCGTGACCTGGTGGACCCACGCCATCGGCGGCCTGCATGAGAATGACTTCATTCTGGCGGGGCGCTGTGATGAGGTGGTGGAAACCACTGCTTAGGCCCTTCTCCGCGCAATACGTCTCTTGCGCAATGCTCAGTTCCCACGACGCTGCCGCGATCAGTCAAGCACTGACAGAATGCTGTC
>JBJHAY010000233.1:0-5710 GCA_050485205.1 Gammaproteobacteria bacterium | reverse complement strand
TCCGGGCATGCCATCAGTAATTACCCTTGTAGGCACTGAAATAATAGGGCTGGCTGCTATCACGGTGGTCGATTCTGACCTGGATCACCTTGGCATCGGTGGCCACGCCCCCTACTACCGCATCGTCGCCAGCATAACGCACTTCCACCCTGACCCTGAAACCATCGTAGCCGGTTCTGACCATGCCATCCGCGTCCAGCAGATCCGGTTGCGCGGCGCCAAAACCCTCGTCCAGGCCATGGAAGTCATCGACGTCGTCATAACTGATGCGACTGATTTCTCCGTCCGGCCCCAAGTCAGCGGGGTCGGTACAATAGCCATCGGGAAAATCAAGCACGAAGCCATGGCAGGTTTCAGTGCCTCCTGGCGCGCTGTTTTCGTCAAATCGCCTGGAGAGAATTTCGTCAAGATAGGCATGACCCAAGGCAATGGCCTGGGTTTCCACAAGGGTATTGGCACTCTGGCTGAGGCCACGGCTCAACATGAACACCACGCCCAGCAAGGCAATACCCAGTATCACGATTGTCACCACCAATTCCACGATGGTGACGCCGATCTGCCCATGAGACATCCGCCTGCTCACCATCACTGGCACGCTCCCGCATGGGCAAAACCCGCCGGCGACAGACATACGGCAAGGGCGGGGTCGGCGTTGACGCAAAGCCTGATGCCAACAAAGCTGCTGCTCATGGTTTCGGTGCCGGCACTGTGGGTGAAGGAAGTCACATTGCCCAGGGAGTCGAAATTCACCAGGAAGTCCCCTCCCGTCACCGGGGTATTGAAACCACTGCCGCAAACCCCCGAGGCATTGGCCGAGCCTGTGCTGAGCAGGGCAGAGGGTCTGCCAGTGGTAACAGTCCGCAAGGGCGTGCTGCCACTCCCGGCGACAAATACCCACTGGCTGGCGGTGGACTGGATTTCCAATTTGACATCATCGCGACCCAAGGACATCTGCTGGGCGGCACGGGCTGTGTTGATGAAGGCATCCCTGGCAGCCACGGCATTGAAGGCGGAGGGGGCCAGCAGCCTGGACATGACCACCACGCTCAGAATCCCCATGAGCACCACGGCCACCACCAGTTCGATCATGGTGAAACCGCTTGCAGCGCGGCGAGACGGGCGCCAGTTGAGAGTGTTATGGCGTTTCATCATCAATAATCATCGGTCTTGCCTGTGGTGGAAAGAGTTCGGCAAATTGTTCTGGGCCGCGCACCTCGAAATTGAAGTCGTAGTGAGGATAGCGGAAACGGGCCTGTTTTTCCGCCGCTTCCGCGGCTTCCATGTCCCCCAGGACTTTGTAGGCAATGACCAGGAGCGACATATAGCCAGCTCGGGGCCGCTGCTCGATAGTGGCATTGGCCCATTCGATATAGGGCAAGGCCAGATCTGGCCGCTGCTCCACAACAGCGGTGGCAAGCATGCCGTAGTTCAGGTTCCAATACAGCCGATCCATCCAGATCGCAGGATTGATCAAGCCCTCCAGGCTACTGACATCTGCTTCAAACGTGCGCTCGAAGCGCGCCAACACTGCACCAGTATGTATGGCACTCACCATGAACAGCGTGGTAATCAGAGGAATCAAGAGCCCGAAGACCTTGGGCGCAAATTCCAATGGGCTAGCCACCTGTTTTGCCTGTCCGGCGTAGCCATCGACCACGAAGAGCAAAATAATGAACACCACCCAATGAGGCACTGAGGACAGAAAGGGCATCTCTGTTTGGGAATGCAGGATCACTGGAAACAACAAACCCAGCAAAGCCAACCGGAGAAAGCGGTCCTGGCAACGAAAGATGGCCCGTAATACCAGGAAGGCAGCCATCAACAAGGCTGCGAGAGCCACAATACCCCCTTCCACCCAGCGGTAAAGCAACTCATTGTGGGGATGACTGAGATTGTGGAAGCCAGCTGTGTCGGCTTCTCCTGCCGCATACCATTCCGCTGTTCGCAAGTTGTAGCTGCCTTCGAACTGGCCATAGCCCCAACCCACCAGCGGCTTCTCCAGAGCAAGCCGTGTGACTTGAGGATAGATTGTGGTTCTGGCCGCGTCTACGCTCAATTTGCGCAACACGTTTTGACTGGCGCCGGTGGCCCAGATACAAACCAGCCCAAGCACCAAACCGAGAAGGCATGAGGCAAGCCAGTACCACAATAGACCACGATCAAGCCGGCTCCGCAGCCAAGGCAACAATAAAATCAATACCCCGAGGCTGGCAATCCATCCCGTTCGTGAACTCAGCACCACCAGTAGTGACAACGAAAACAGTGGATATAACAGCAGCCAAGCTCCGCGCCAATGCCGAGGGCCATCCCGAAACCTGCCCAGCAGGAAAGCGGACAAGGCCAAGCCTGTTGCCAAAAAACTAGCCATAACATTGGGCTGGCCAAAAACACCTAGGGGTCGCCTTCCTTCACCCTGGATCAGAGAGAATGCTTGAAAACTCAAACCAAGATAATCCCACCAGGCATGTATCGCTTGCAGACTGGCACCGGCGAGGACCAGCAACAACAGATAATCCATTTCCCGCTCTGTAAAACGCCACTGCTGCAGAGCAAGTAGCAGTACAAGGCCAGCCATGACACCCCACAATTCAAGGTTGTCCCAAAAGCTGGTGGATGCAGGGTTCAACAGGGGAATAAACAACATGGCGCAACAGGCGCCAAGCAAGAGGGAAAGATCGCTGTACTTCAGGGTATTGGTCTGGCCTATCCGCAGTAGGGAAAGACCAATGAGAAAACTCACAGGAATCCATGAAGCCAGATTGAAGGTCAGATCAATGCCAACTCCAGAACGGGAGCTTATATGCGGGGCATGCATGAAAAGGCCAAAAAAAATGCCCATGATCACTAGGGGAAAATGGGCATTGTTTTGCCATTCTAAAGCTTTTGCTGGCTTCAAATCAGCCAATTTAGACCTCGGTGGCTATCCCTCAAGTGGTTCCTACCGCACCAGTAGCGGTAGTATAGGTGATACTTCCCCCAGGTAATGTGAACGTGCAGACTCCTGCAGCAAAACCATGCGATGAAGGTACTGGCCTGCCTTCCTGCAATACTCCATTGTAGACATTGCTCAAGCAGGTAGCCGCATCAGCGGCTGTGGGATACCCACCTATTACTGAAATCGAAACACCATCGTAATTTACGGAACCGGACATCGTATTCGTGGCAAAGGCCAAGGCTCTCACCAGAGCCACACCGGTTCTGAGACCGCCAGCAGTGGCATCCCTGACCGCAGTTTCCGCCTGCGCGCTGATATTGATGAATCTGGGTAGTGCCGTTGCAGTAAGAATACCAAGCAGCAATATCACCACCACCAGCTCAATAATCGTAAAACCCTGCTGTTTTTTCATGCCTTATCACCCTTTCATAAGCTTGAAGTTAGTAATTTATTCACAGCCAGCATCATCCCAGCCGCAGTTTAAAAGTCATGCCCGAATTTTGCTGATTTCCCGCTGTTTTTCCATAGGAATTTTTCCTGTTTTACGAATCAATGGGAGGTACTCCTGGCGCATCCTCCATGCGTTCAAACCGAGCTCTCCACTCATACGGCCGAACTTCTCTTAGCAGTAACGCTTGCCAGGCACCACTTTCAACGACATTGGTCACCTTGAAGCGGATTTCGCCCGGCATCACCATGGTAACGCCATAATCCACCCATACATCGGCAATACTTTCAGTACCCACCAAGTAAACAAGTTCGCCACTTGAAACTTCATAGTACCAGCTGCCCCGCCTGAGGCCTGGAGCGATTTCAGCCACAGGCCCACGATAGTTGCGGGGGTGCTCCAGCATGAACTCCATCGGGTTGCCCCCCTCCATGGCCAACAATTCGTCCATGCCCCCCGATGTCAACTTGCTCAGCATGTATAACTGCACACCCGTTTTCATCTGTGCAACAGTGCCTTGGAAAGCGGCACGTTCCGCCGCTGCTGGCAAGGCATCAAGCCTGTTCACCGCCATCATGTACAAAATCACGATGGAGCAAATGGCAACCACCATTTCAAACAAGGTAAAGCCGCGCTGCCCCCTGTGTTTTCTTGCCAGGCGCGTTGATCCGGCAGAACATCTCCGCCCCGGCTCAGACACGCACGGCATTGGCAAGATCCCATATGGGCAGGAACACACCCAAGGCCAGCACAAGCACCATGCCCGCAATCAATACGATCAAGATAGGCTCTATGGCGGAGCTCAATTTTTTCAGGTCATACTCGATTTCAGTGTCATAAAAGTCAGCCACTTCGTTCAGCAAGGTATCAATGGAGCCACTTTCTTCCCCCACTGAAATCATCTGCAATACCAGTGGTGAAAACATGCCGCTCTTGATGGCTGAAGAATAGAGTGACTCTCCACGGGAAATATTATCCCGCATCCCCAGTACATTTTCTCCTATGTATTGATTGCCCACCGCCCTGGCGATTACCGCCAGCGACTGCACCACGGGCACACCCGCGCGCATCATCATGGCGAAGGTTCGGGAGAAGCGCGAAAGTGCAACACGTTCCAGAATTTCACCCGCCATGGGTATGCTCAACTTGTACCGATCCCACTTTAAACGCCCACGGGAGGATGCCATCCATGAACGCACAAACAGTATCAGTGCCAAAACGCTCCCTGCAATGAACGCCCACCACTGTAAAAGAAAATTGGATATATCGATCAGAAGAACGGTTTGCCAAGGTAATTGAGCATCAAAGCGCTCAAAGGTTTCCGCAAACACGGGAATCACAAACATCATGATCACCGTAAATGCAATACTGATAGCCACGATCACAAAAATCGGATAGCGCACCGCGCTTTTTACCTGTTTGGCGGTATTGCGCTCCAATTCCAGATACTTCCCCGCCTGCTCGAAGGCAAGATCGAGACGGCCGGTGTTCTCACCCACATGAATGAAGGCAAGATACAAGGGACTGAATATCTTCGGATGCCGGGCCAAGGCACCGGCCAGGTCCATGCCTTTTTCCAGTTGCTGACTGACTTCGTTGAGCACGCGCCGCATTTGAATGCTGGAAATGGACTGCTCCAGGCCCCGCAAGGCCCGGTCCAATGGCAGGCCTGCCTTGGAAAGCGAGTACATCTGACGGGAAAAAATGATCAGGTCGGTGATTTCAACCTTGTTGCTCTGAAACAGGAAGCCCAAGCTGCCACCATCGCGTTTGCCTGGCAAGGCTTTCGGGGGCTGGTTGCGCGCTTTCTGAGCCGAGGCGGTGGCAGGTATATTCACCTCACGGATGTCGATGGGCGTGATACTGCTGCCAAACAACTCCGTGGCGGCGGCCTCGGGTGACACCGCATGCAACTGGCCCGTTACCAGACTGCCAGTGGCATCCCTTCCCTTGTAGCGGAAACTTGGCATCTTGATTCAACCACCCATCGAATTTGCAATTTCAGCTTTCACTGTGGTGCGCGCTCCAGCTGTCCACCCTCGCGTGACTCGCCACCACTCTGGGGTACGCTGCCGGCGTCATGAAAATATGTGTCATAGCGGATCGACTCATCCAATTGCTCGGCCACCCTGAACACTTCGGGAAGCGAAGTGATCCCCTGAGCCGCATAGCGCAATGCCATGTGCACCAAAGGTTCGTAGCCTGGCGCGGCGCGGGCACTCTTGACGAAGTTGGCACTGTCCTCGCGACGCAGGGCATCGCTCAAGTCTTCCGTCATCACCAACAATTCAAATACCCCGATTCGGCCACGGTAGCCGGTGTTGTTG
>JBJHAY010000232.1:0-5733 GCA_050485205.1 Gammaproteobacteria bacterium | reverse complement strand
ATTAAAACAGAACTTTTGTTCAATTTTGATGGTGAGCCCGGATATTCTCTTGGCCAAGGTCAGTAGTGTGGCTTGGTCTGTTCACTGATCCGCATCGTACTAAGGTCGATGCAGTTCCGAAAGTGTTAATGTAGGCTTTTGGGACATACACACAGTAGGAGGTAGTTGTGGTGGGTATGATCGATCGTGACCGGTTGTTGGCTTCAAAGCGTTTTTATTTTTCATGCTTTGAATTTTTCAAGCCTTTGGCTGTGGAATTGAATATTCCAGATTTGCGAGATAATTATTATCGCGCTGGCGGTGACTGGGGCTTGGAGGTGTCTGTTGGATTTTTGCCTGATCAGTTCATCACCATTCGTTATCGGGATGAAGAGGGCAATGTGTTGCAGGAGAGCCGATTCAATCCAGAGGTGTTGCATATCGAATCCCCCCTGTTACACGATGAGCGACAAAAAACCCCGTGGTGCTATCTGATTGATGATGTGCAGCAGTGCTTGAGCTTCCGCATTTATGTCGATGCCGCTGGCAGGCTGCATCACGTTGAAACCAAGCGCTATACCGCCTTTCGCGCAGTGATGCAGAGAAGGGCCAAGATGCGGCTGGTTAAAAACGAGGACAGTAAACCCTCGGTTGCCAATCAGTCCAGTTTTCATTCATCAGCGAAGGTCTCCAGGTCCGCGGATTAACTACCGGGTCTCGGCGAGGAGATTTTGGAATGAGTATGGAATACCCCTGAGGCATGACCCACGTTGCGGCCAAAGGCCGCAGCGTGGGTGTTTTTTTTCCAAGTCGACTGGCGCGACGTTGGCTGCTGCTTACTCGCTGATGGCGAAGCAGTAGAAGTAGCCGTTACCGCCGGAGGCAATCAAGTTTTCCTGGCTGCAGCCACGGGATACGTGGGAGGCGTTCCAGGATGTTGCCATTGGGCCACCGCCAACGCGATCGATGTGTCCCACGGTGGCCGCATAATCACCACCATTGTGCGTCCAGTCATTGCAGTTCATGCCCGAGAAAGTGCCATCGGGATTGGAACCAGTGAGAACGTCGTGCTGGTTGGGCTGGTCACCAACACCATTGACAATGCCACCGGTCTCGGTGAGAGATTTCTGCTTGGTCAGGTTGGTGTTGCTGTAGTGCAGGTCGTCCGGGCTGTTGGCGATCAGTTCGCCATTGGCATTGAACCAGGGGCCGCTGCCGATGCGGTCACGGGCATTCTCGGAGGCAGTGCTGAGATAGGCGCGCCAGTTCTTGCCAGTAGTGCCGGCGGCAGTGGCGAGAGCCGCGCAATGGGCATCGGCGCCGGCCAGGCCGCCGAGATTGGCACCGTCACCGGAGCCAACACTGGTGACGAAGAAGCTCATGCTGGTATCTTGTGGCTGTGCGGGTGGTTGTGCCATCAGGCTCATGGATGTGGCGGCGAGAAGGGTGCTGGCAACAGCGAGATAACGCTTTTTCATATGTTCCCCCAATATAGCGTTGATAGAATCGTCGATCATAGAAAACCGGTTCTTCGCGTCCCGTGCACGAGCTTGGTACACCAGTTGACCGGTGAGTCAGGCCGGTGAAAATCACATAGCCACGGCGAAAAGTCAAGTCAAAGCAGGGCACCTGCTTCCTTTTCAGGCTAGACGCCTGCCAGCACTCTCACTATGATGTGGCGGATGTGGCCCATGCAAGCCTGCCGACCATGGCGGCGCTGAGACGTTGTATGTGGCAGGCCCGAAAGACTGATGGCGCTGTCCGAGCACAGCAACTGAGAATAACAACATAGGAATTACCGATGAAAAATCCCAACCGCTGCGGTTACTATCGTCAATCACTTACTGACACACTGCAATCCCCCCGGCGCAGGGCTCTGCTGGGCGCCATTCCCTCGATCCTGCTGGCTCCCACGCTGCTGGCCCAGGCGCCACAGGCAGTGATCCGTGTGAACAAACTGAATGGCTTTGAAATCCGGGTTGCCGATGTGGGCAGAAGTCGTGAGTTTTACCAGGGCTTGTTCCACATGCCGGTGCAGGCACGACGCGGCGACAAGATTTTTCTGCGGGTGGGTGAAGGCCCTCAGTTCATGGCGGTGAGGCCCCTGTTGCCGGGGGAAAATCCTGCCATCACGCACCTCAGCTACTCAGTGGAGGACTTCGAAATCAATCGGCTGTTGGCGGCTCTTGAGACCATGGGCATCACCCGGATCGACGCGCCCGATGAGTCCCTGCCCGGGCTTAACAATGCCGGTAAGTCCTGGGTGCGCACACACGGAGATACACCCGAACTGTTCTTTGCCGACGAACGCGGCCTGATTGTGCAACTGACGGATCCGAGCTACTGCGGTGGCAGCGGCCCTCTGGGCTCGGTTTGCGCCGCGCCGGAGTCAGCTCCTGACGCCATCTACCAGTTGCATGACATCAACCACTTCACCGTGTTCGGCGCCGACGGCGCGGGCGCCAACCGTTTCTACCAGCAGTTGTTTGGCCTGTCGATTCAGTCCTACCAGGGCCCCACATCGCCGGTTACCGGCATCGGAGATGGCTTCCAGTTCGTCATGTATGCCGGCCCTCCCGGGCCCGCCACCACCCCGGCCAATATTCACCATGGCTGCTTCAACATGCCTGGTTTCGACGAACATGCCATTCTTGAAACTCTCACCGACTATGGACTGAGGGCCAGGGGTGAGGACCAACAGGTGGCTGGCCCCCTGATGCACTACATCAGCCGCCGCATGCCTGAGCGTGGCGGCGCCGAGGGTGGCACGCCGGAGCTGTACTTCACCGACCCGGATGGCATCCTGATGCAGTTGCAGGATGTGTCCTACTGTGGTGGTGGTGGCTATTTCGGGGAAATCTGCCTCGGCGAGGCCTGAGCCCAACCCAAGCTCTTGGCGTTCCTGTCATGTAGGAGCGAGCCTTGCTCGCGACAGGAACCCCAAGATACCCGCCATCGTCGCGATTTGGCTCCACGCCTTTGCTCTTCGGGACTTCCAGGCAGGGATGCCCACTGCGTTGGCTTCCTTTGACATAGTCTCGCTATGCCTGCGGAAAGCCCCCCTTGTGGGCATCCCTGCCAGTGGAATTAATCAGAGGTTCCCTAGGAATTGCCACTGGCCAGCGATACTGTCCAAGGTGTGGGCCAGGGCTCCCGGCTGAGACAAGAAGGGACTGTGACCGCTGTCCAGGTTGTGCACCAGCGGGCAAGGCTGGCGCTCCAGCATCCAGCCTTGCTGGGCCAGGGGAAGCACCTGGTCGCGCAGACAGTGGACATAGGCTTTAGCTACCCCCGCAAAGCCTCCCCTAGAGATCGACACTTTTCCCGACAACGCCAGGCTGGCCTCGGCGCCGAGTTGCCTGCTTGCCCAGGATGCGGTGCCGCGCGGGCAGTCAGGGTAAAACAAGGTGCTGGCCAGGTCAGGATCGAGATTCACCTGGCGCTTATCTTCGGAAAATTTCATGACCCGGCGGATGTGACTGGGGCCGTGCGCGACCTCATGGGTTTCCATCAAACTGAAGACACTGTCACCATCCCGGGGCAGGAAGGCGCTCAGGTAGATCAGCCCCCGCACTCTTGCCGGGATATTGTCAGCCACCTGGGAAATCACCATGCCCGCCATGCTGTGGCCCACCAGGATTAGCGGCTCTGTCTCGGCGGCTAGCAAGTCCTCGATAAAATTCACATATTGCTTGAGCGAAGCACGCTTCAGGGGCTGGGAGCTTTGGCCATGGCCTGGCAGATCTGGCGCCAGCACCCGGTGCCCTCCCGCTTCGAGCAGGGGAATCAGCTGCCGCCAGCACCAGGCACCATGCCAGGCGCCATGCAGCAGGAGGAAGCTCTTGGGGGAGGGGGAGGGCATCAAGAAACTGGAGGTGGCTTCACTGTCGTGGCTTGCGGGTTTTCCCGCGCAGCAGACTGTAGAGCAGATGAGCGGCGATGATCAGGGTCGAGGCACCTACGAAAACCCAGATCATATCCCAGGAAATCCCTTCCAGCACCTGCTGGCCATAAACATCGCGGCTGTAACGAAAAACAGTCATGTCTTTGCTCAACTGTCGCGCAATGCCCGCCTGACCAGGTTCTCCATCAGTGGCACCTTGAAATGATTGTAATTCAGTGGAGTGGCGCCACGGGACGCAGCACTGGCGGCCAGATCGATGGTCTCCTGGTCACGCTGGCTGCCACGCATCACGTCCTCCACCACGTTGAGGCGCCGTGGCACACATTGCACCCCTCCGCACACCACCCGCGCATCCTCCACGGTGTCGCCATTCATGCGCAGCGCCGCCGCCACATTCACCAGTGCGAAGTCCCAGGTGGCCCGGTCCGCCACTTTTTCGAAGTAGAAACGGGCGCCAGCCCAGGCACCGGGCAGGCGCACATGGGTGAGCACGTCACCGGCCTGCAGCACGGTCATGCGGGTGATGTCCACATCGGGGCCAATGAAGAAGTCTTGGGCGGGAATTTCGCGCACATTGTCACCGTTTTGTACCACCAGCACCGCATCCAGGGCCACCATTGCCGGAGCCGTGTCAGAAGGGGTGACGGCGACACAGCGGGAGGCGCCGAACAGGCAGTGCTCGCGGTTCATGCCGGCCGGGGTGTCGGCGTAGCAGGTATTGCCGCCGGCACGGTAGCAGTCGAGGCCGGCGCGGTAATACCAGCAGCGGGCGTCCTGGCACAGGTTGCCGCCGAGGGTGGCGGTGTTGCGGATCTGGGGACTGGCGACACGGTTGGCGGCTTCTGCCAACAGGCCGAAGCGTGCTTGCACCAGGGGGCTTTCCGCGATCTGCCGCAGGGTGGCGAGGGCACCGATTTCCAGGCCTCCGTCCTCGCGTTCACGGATCGCGTCCAGGTCTGGAATGGATTTCAAATCCACCACTGCCACCGGGCGCTTGGCGCGATCCTTGAACCAGTCCAGGCTGTCCTGTCCACCGGCCATGGCCCAGCCGGTGTGACCGTAGCGCGCCAGCAGGCTGGAAGCATGGGCCACGTCAGTGGGCTGGTAAAGCTCGAAGTGGGGCATCATGTCCTTGGTTGACATCGCGCGCTCCTCCTACTGGGTGTTCACTTGCAGGGGCTGGTGGGACTGGGAACGTCCGGCCAGCGCGTTGATGATCATGTCCGGGCTGATGGGCGTGCGGTTGAAATAGTGCCCGCCCAGGGCGTCGGAAATGGCGCATACAATGGCGGCGCCGGCGGCACCGGTGGGAGGTTCGCCCACCCCCTTCATCCCCAGGGGGTTGTCCGGGTCCGGCAGGTCCACACCGGCCACATCCATGATCAGGGGCAGATCCAGGTAGGAAGGGGGTTTTGCCTGGTGAAAGCCAACGTTGGCGGGCAGACCATTCTGGGGGTCGTAGACCACCCGTTCCGAGCGGGCCATGCCGATGCCCATCACCGCGCCACCACGGATCTGGCCCGCCAGTCCCTTGGGGTGTACCACGGTGCCGCAGTCGGCGGTGCTGATGAAGTCGAGAATTTCAAACTGCCCGGTTTCCACGTCCAATTCAATCATGCAGAAAGTGGAGGTGAAGGTGGCCACGTGGTTGGGCATCGCCAGGGTATCGCGGGCTACGCCCACCAGACCGCTTCCGGCCAGGCCGGCCACGGAGGAGCGGGTCGGGGGGTTGATGTTGTCCGGTGATTCCTCGCCGCTGAAGCGGCCTCCAAGTTCGATGGCGCGCTGGGCAGCCTCGGCAAAACTCAGTGAGAGGCTGTCATCTTCCTTGTGAAATACCCGGGCATTGG